>NZ_JBHXCW010000023.1:0-58144 GCF_042725365.1 Lentzea sp. NPDC060358
CGTCGCAGCAGAACAACCGCGCTGGAGGGGTCGCAGCCCTTTCCGCCCAAGCCCGTGAAGCGCATCCCGAAGGCGGCCGCGGAACCCGTCGCCGTCCCCGAACCGGAGCCGGAAGCGGAGGCGGAGGTCTTCCCCCTCCCCGAACCGACCCCGATCAACCGGGCCGAGGTGACCACCGAGATCCGCGGCGACGAGCTGGCCGCGCTGCAGGCCGCGCTGGCCGAGGCGCCCGCCGAACCGTCCTCGGTGGACGCGAACCTCAGCGAACGGGAACGCGCCCTGCTGCAACAGCTCCACGAGGAGCTGGCGCAGCGCGAGCAGATCGGGTCGAAGACGGCCGACAGCGGCCGCTGGCAGCTCGACCGCTCGTCGCGGCCGGCGTTCGGCGCCTCGAACAACGGGCACCAGACGCCGTAGCCGGTTCGTCGATCAGGCCCCGGCCCTGCGCCGGGCCAGGTCGATGATCCGCTGCAGGTGCAGTCCGCGCCGCACGTCGCACTCGTGGGTCGTGGTGCCGCTGTGCACCATGGCCACGAAGTCGTCGAGCAGGTTCGTGAAGCACTCCAGGGCCGGGGTGTCCCGGTTCGTCAGCGTGCGCGCGCCGTGCGTGCCGAAGACCGTGAAGTCCGCGAACGGCGGCTGCAACGGCAACGACAGGCACAGCGACGCCGTGCTCGTGGCGCCGCCCTCGTGCTGCAGGATCAGCTGCCACAGCCCCGTGTCCGTCACGTTCGCGGCGAGCACGTCGGTGATCTCGCCCAGCGCCGCGTCGAGCAGGTCGAACGCGTGCGGTCCGACGTCGTCGAGCGCGCCCTTGTCGTGCCGCCACGGCGAGTTCGAGAACGGGCCGTCGAGCAGCGCGCCGGAGATCCAGCGGCTGTCGGCGCCGGTCCAGCCGCCCGTGCGGTGCAGCTGGGCCAGCATCTCCTTGGTCTCCGGGGCGTAGCGGCGGGTCAGCACGACCAGCGACGCCACGCCCGCGGCCTCGACGGCGTCGACGAGCTCCTGCGCCACCTCGACCGTCTCGGCGACCGGCTTCTCCAGCACCAGGTGCTTGCCCGCCCGCGCCGCCTCGATCGCCATCGGGCCCTGCACGCCCGGCGGCACGCAGAACGCGACGGCGTCCACAGTGGACAACATCGCCGCGTAGTCCGCGAACGGTTCGGCGCCGTGGGCGTGCGCGAGCTCCTGCGCCGCCTCCGGCCGCCGGGCCCACACACCGGTCAGCGCGGTGCCGGGGTGGTTCGCGATGCCGGGGGCGTGGACCATCTCCGCCCACGGGCCCGCGCCGACGAGTCCTACGCGCAACTGTTCGTCCACTCGCCCATCCTGCCTCAGGAGTAGCTGGCCTTGGGCACGAAGATCTCACCGCCGTTGTCGAACTTCAGGCGGAGGCCATCGCCGGTCGTCTCGCGTTCGGGGTCGTGCTCCCAGCCGGTGGGAACGGTCACCACGTGGCCGTGGTCCGGCGCGGAGCCGAGCCAGATCTCGTAGTGGGTGCCGCCGACCAGCTGCTCGACCTTCTTCACGTACACGCCGGGAGACGTGGACGTCGGGTCGACGCTGATCACGGTCGTGCGGTCCGGCACGAACATCACCACGCCCGCCACCGCGGTCAGGCCTGTGCCCATCACCGCTCCGAGCAGGAACAGCAGGATCTTCACCAGGCAGCCGGAGACGTTCGTCGCCATCACACCATCCTCGAGTCAGCGCGGTCGTACGCTCGCAGGATGCCCGACGACATGACCTTGCCGGGAAACCTGGTCCCCACCAGGCCGGCCGCCCAGCCCGTCGAACCCCGCGACGCCGTCACCGTCGTGCTGCTGCGGGACGGGGCCGAAGGCGTGGAGGCGTTCCTGCTGCGCCGGGTGAAGGGCATGGCGTTCGCGGGCGGCATGACCGTGTTCCCCGGCGGTGGCGTCGATCCGCGCGACGCGGACACGTCCGTCGCGTGGACCGGGCCGTCGCCGCAGTGGTGGGGGTCGGTGTTCGGAGTCGACCCGCTGACGGCGCGGGCGTTCGTGTGCGCGGCGGTGCGGGAGACGTTCGAGGAGTCGGGCGTGCTGCTCGCCGGGCCGGACCCGGCGTCGGTCGTCGCGGACACCTCGGCGTACGCGGGCGCGCGGCAGAAGCTGGTGGACCGGGAGCTCTCGCTGGCGCAGTTCCTGGCGTCCGAGGGGCTCGTGCTGCGCGCGGACCTGTTGCGGCCGTGGGCGAACTGGGTGACCCCGCTCGAGGAACCGCGCCGGTACGACACGCGCTTCTTCGTCGCCGCGCTGCCGTCCGGGCAACGTGCGGACGGCGAGACGACCGAGGCGTCGGAGGCGTCGTGGCAGACGCCCGCCTCGGCCGTGCGGGACGTGGCGGAGGGTCGTCGCATGCTCATGCCGCCGACCTGGCGCACGCTCGACGAGGTGGGCGCGCTCGGCAGCGTCGAGAAGGTGATGGCGCAGGAGCGCAGCGTCGAGAAGATCATCCCCAAGCTGATCCGCGACGGCGACGTGATCCGGGTGGTGCTGCCGTGAGCGGGTCGCCGCTGATCGGCGCCCGCGCCGCGCACCCGTTGTACGGGCAGCTGCGCCAGGTCACGCCGCACGCCGCCGTGCTGCTGGCGGACAACCCGTCGCCGATGACGCTCGACGGCACGAACACGTGGCTGCTGAAGGCCCCGGACGCGTCGTCGTACGTCGTGGTCGACCCCGGGCCGCTGGACCCGGCGCACCTGGAGCGGATCGCGTCGGTCGGGCCGGTCTCGGAGATCCTGCTGACGCACGGCCATCCCGACCACTCCGAGGGCGCGCGCTCGTTCGGTGAGCTGGTGGGTGCGCCCGTGCGCGCGCTGGACCCGACGCTGACGTTCGGCTCCGAGGGCTTGGCGGACGGCGACGTGGTCACGAGCTCGGGCCTGGAACTGCGCGTGCTGGGCACGCCCGGCCACACCAGCGACTCGCTGTGCTTCGTGCTCGACGGCGAGGCGGTGCTGACCGGCGACACGGTGCTGGGCCGCGGCACGACGATCGTGGCGCACCCGGACGGCAAGCTCGGCGAGTACTTCGAGTCGTTGCGGCTCCTGGCCGAGCTGCCTCCCGACACCGCCGTGCTGCCCGGTCACGGCCCGGAGCTCGCGGACGCGGGCGAGGCCGCGCGCAGGTACCTCGCGCACCGCACCCAGCGGCTGGAACAGGTCCGTGCCGCCGTCGCCTCCCTCGGCGGGTCGCCTTCGCCGCGCCAGGTCGTCGAGGTCGTGTACGCCGACGTCGACCGCGTGCTGTGGCCGGCCGCGGAGTGGTCCGTGCGGGCCCAGCTGGAGCACCTGCGCGCAGGGGGATGACACCGCCACCGAATGAGACAGCGCGCTTCCGCGGCGTGGTGAAGACCGCTAGCGTTCTCCAGTCGCTCAGGGCACCCGGAATTGTCAGGGGTCCCCGCTAACGTCCAGAACCATGGACCTCACCGCCACGACAGCAGAGCTCGCCGGTGCCGCCGCAGAGGTGGCGCGACTGCTGCCGACCCGTGTGCTCGACCCGGTGCTCGCCGGGCTCCGCCTGACAGCAGGGCAGGACGTCGAGATCGCGGGCAGCGACCAGGAGCACGGCGTGCGCCTGTCCGTCAACGCGGTCGTCCACACCGAAGGGGAGGTGCTCGTGCCCGCCAAGCCGCTGGCCGCCACCCTCCAGGCGCTGGACGACCCGATGGTGAGGCTCAAGGTGGAGGGCCAGCGCCTGGCCGTCCGCACCCCGACGTCGAGGTTCGCGCTGCCGCTGCTCTCGCTCGCCGACCACCCCGGCGTTCCCGGGCTGCCGCCCCTGCGTGGCCACGTCGACGCGGCGAACCTCCGCGCGGTCGCCGCGGTGGCCGGCGCCGCCTCGAAGGACGACGCGCTGCCGATCTTCACCGGCGTCCGCATCCAGTCCGACGCCGAGAAGCTGCACGTGATCGCGACCGACCGCTACCGCATGGCGTACGCCACATCCCCGTGGGAACAAGCGGGCGAGCTGGACCTGTTGGTACCTGCGAAGCCCTTCGTGGAAGCCGCACGCCAGGCCACCGGCCGGGTGGCGCTCCACGCGGACGCCGACCGCATCGCCCTCGCCTGGGGCGGCAACTCGATCTCCACCGCACTCTTGGCCGCTCCGTTCCCGGACGACCGGGCGCGCCGACTCCTGGAGGCAGTCATCGACAGCACCGTGCTGGTGGACGCGGACTCGCTCGCGCGCGCCGTCCGCAGAGCCACGCCCTACGGCGGCCCGCACCAGGCCGTCACCATCCAGGTCGAGGACGCGGAGATCCGCGTGAAGGGCAGCGACCCGCAGCAGGGCGAGTCCGAGGAGTTCGTGAAGGCGGACGTCGAGGGCGACCACCTGACCAAGACCTTCCAGGCCCGCTACCTGGCCGACGCCCTGAAGGCCTTCGCAGGCCGCCGGATCGAGCTGAAGATCCAGGACGGCCTCCGCTCGACGGTGCTGACGTCGACGCCGGGCGAGGACGGGGTGGAACTCACCTACCTCGTGGTGCCGATGCGCTCGGTGGCTTAGAACTCCTGAGCCGGCCAGGCTTTCGGCCGGGCTTTGGTCGTCTCACCGCGGGGGGAGCGGGGGTGCGACCGGTGGGCTGGGATGGGTCGAGGGCTGGTGTCAGGTCGAGCTGGCACCGGCCGCTGTCAGCGGGTGCCGGTTGAGCTGGCCTCTGGTCGAGAGGCCCCGGCTGCCGCGAACTTGGCTGCCTCGCGATCCTGCAGGCGCGCCGGCCGCAGCGGACCGGGTCGCCCGAGGGGTGGTGCCGCATCGTGCTGACACCAGCTGCCACCAGCGGGTCCGCAAGCGCGCCGACAACAGCGAACCGGATCGCTCCGACGCCGCTGGCGCCAGGCGCCCTGACACCAGCCGCGCCGGCACGGCACCACCGGCACACCACCGCCGGCTCAGCGAGCCGCCAGGTCCAGCTCCGACTTCGCCGGCACCTCCGCCGGCACCCCGCGCCGCACGGTTCCGCGCAGCAGCCACACCGCCAGCGCGATCAGCAGACCCGCCACCCCGGACGCGATGAACGCGGGCCGCGTCCCGAAGTGCTCGATCAGCTGGCCCGAGAGGCCCTGCCCGATGGCGAGGCCGACGGTCACCGAGGTGATCACCCAGCCGAACGCCTCCGCGGCCATGCCGTTGGGCGTGACCTGCTCGATCGCCGCGGAGTGCGCGGTCGACTGCGGCGTGATCAGCGTGCCCACCAGGAACAGCGCCACGGCGAGGCCGACCAGCGTGGCGGGGACGGCCAGCAGGAACGCGAGCAGGGCGAAGCCGCCCAGCAGGACCGGCAGGCGCAGGTGCATGGGGCGCGGCCACGGGCGCATGCCGTAGAGCACGCCGAAGATCACCGAGCTGATCGACCACAGCGACAGCATCAGGCCGCCCATCGAGGCCTGGCCCGCGGCCTTCGCGAACGCCGGCACGGCCACCTCGACGAAGCCGATCGTCACGCCGAAGCCGAGCGCGGCCAGCGCCACCGTGCGCATGCCGGGGTAGGCGAACGCGCCCAGCAGCGGGCGGTGCGTGACCTCGGCGGCGCCCCAGGCGCGGACCACCGGGTTCAGGGCGAACCACAGCGCGCCCACGACCATCAGCACCGCGCCGACCACGACGCCGGTGCCGGCCCACGGCGCCGCCAGCAGCAGGCCCGCGAGGCCGGGGCCGAGGATGAAGAAGACCTCCATGCTGATGGCCTCGTAGGCGTAGGCCGCCATCCGGGTCGGGCCGGTCGGCACCATGCGCTCCCACAGCGCGCGCGACGCCGAGCCCACCATCGGTTCCGCCGCGCCGACGCCGAGAGCCAGCGGGACCAGCACGAACACCGGGAAGCCCGCCTCGACGGCGAGCACCGAGACGGTGACGAAGAAGGAGAACAGCGCCGTCGTGACGATCAGCGGGCGGGTGGGACCGAAGCGGTCCATCAGCCTGCCCTGGACGACGGAGCCGAGCGCGACGCCCACCAGTGCCGCCGCCGAGACCATGCCGGCGACCGCGAACGACCCCGTCGCGCGCTCGACGTAGAGCAGCAGCGAGAGCCCGACCATCGCGATGGGCAGGCGGGCGAGCAGCGACGCGACCACGGGGCCGCGCATGCCGGGGGTCGTCAGGGCAGCGCGGTAGTCGGACAGGCGGGCAGAGTGGGACATGTGTACCAGTATGCCAAACGTGGTACGCATGTACCAGATCGGGTGCGCGGTGTCACGATGGTGACGATCGGGTCACGAGAATGGGATGACCGGGTGAAACATGCAACGAATCGGCCACACCTGGGGTCCTTGAGGGTGAAAGGGCTTGAGTGGTCGGGGTTGCGACGTGCGAAAGTTGACTCGTCGACCGAGACATCTCGGGCTCGGCCGGCTGAAGTCCAACCTCTGGCTCGAGGGTCGGGGCCTGCACGCCAGAGGGCTGGGAAGCACGGTTCGTCGGGGGATGGGCCGTGCAACGCAAAGGACCGGTGCGCCACGTCGGGGGTGGCGCCCGGTCCTTTGTGTTCGGCGGCCGACGGCCACCGGTGGTGCTTCTAGCGGGCGCGGCGCGCGAGGCGCTCCGGGTCCAGGATCAGCACGCTCTTGCCCTCGAGCCGCAGCCAGCCGCGGTGCGCGAAGTCGGCGAGCGCCTTGTTCACGGTCTCGCGGGACGCGCCGACGAATTGCGCGATCTCCTCCTGCGTCAGGTCGTGCGTGACGCGGAGCAGACCGGCCTCCTGCGAGCCGAAGCGCTGCGCGAGCTGCAGCAACGCCTTGGCGACGCGGCCGGGCACGTCCGTGAAGATCAGGTCGGCCAGCATCGAGTTCGTCCGGCGCAGCCTGCGGGCCAACGCGCGGAGCAGCTGCTCGGCGATCTCCGGCCGGTTGGTGATCCACTGGCGCAGCGCGGGGCGGTCCATGGACACCGCGCGCACCTCGGTCACCGTCGTCGCGGTGGACGTGCGGGGGCCGGGATCGAAAATGGACAGTTCGCCGAACATGTCGGAGGGCCCGAAGATCCCCAACAGGTTCTCGCGGCCGTCCGGCGACTTGCGGCCGATCTTCACCTTGCCGGACTGGATGATGTACAGGCGGTCGCCCGGCTCACCCTCCGCGAAGATCACGTGGCCACGCGGGAACTCCACCGTCTCCAGGGTCTGCGCCAGCGCCTCCGCTGCCGCCGGGTCAACCCCTTGGAAGATGCCCGCTCGCGCCAGGGTCTCGTCCACCTCGTCCCTCCTAATCGACGCGACGGCACGCCTACCACCATCTTTGGTGGAGTCAGCGCCGTGCCGCCGATCACTGCGTTGCAGTCTAAGGGCTCTCTTGTGGATCGCCTCCCGGCTCGCCGTCTCAAAGGGAACAACGAGACTGATTCGATCCAGAGCCCAACGAACCAGTCTACGCCATTCGGGTGTGTGTCAGCGCGGGCCGGTCACCTGACGCGCTTGCGCGGGGTGCCGCGGCCTCGGCGACGGAGGCGGAACATGTCGAGTGCGCGACCGATGCCGTGTCCGTAGAGCGCCTTGACCTCTTCGGGCCTGGCGGACTCCAGGAACTCCTCGACCTCGTTCTCCTGCACGGCAACGTGCCGGAGCTTCGCTTCCACGCGCTCCATGAAGAGCGCGAAGAACATGATCACGATCGGAACGACGATCACAAGCCAGGCAGTCATGATGCTCCGCAGTGTGGCGCATGAGGGATTCGAGTACGGATCTAGGGGTCGGTTCCGGCGTGTTGACTACGCTGGATCAGTGCCCGCAACCAAGAAGCCGGAAACCAAGCTAGGCCTGACCCGCAGGGCCCGCCGGATGGTGCGCGTGCTGGCCGAGGGATACCCCGACGCGCACTGCGAGCTGGACTTCACCACGCCGCTGGAGCTCGTCGTGGCGGTCGTCCTCTCCGCGCAGTGCACCGACAAGAAGGTCAACGAGGTCACTCCCGCTCTCTTCGCCAAGTACCCCACGGCCGCCGACTACGCCGGCGCCGACAGGACCGAGCTCGAGGAGATGATCCGCCCCACCGGCTTCTACCGGAACAAGGCGACCTCCCTGCTGGGCCTCGGCGCTGCTCTCGTGGAGCAGTACGACGGCGTGGTCCCCGGCACTCTCGAGGAGCTGGTCAAGCTCCCCGGTGTAGGACGCAAGACCGCCAACGTGGTTCTCGGCAACGCGTTCGATGTGCCCGGCATCACAGTGGACACCCACTTCGGCCGGCTCGTCCGCCGCTGGGGCTGGACCGACCTCGAGGACGCCGTCAAGGTCGAGCACGCGATCGGCGAGCTGATCGAGAAGCGCGACTGGACGATGGCCTCGCACTGGATCATCTTCCACGGCCGCCGCGTCTGCCACGCCAAGACGCCCGCGTGCGGGGCCTGCCTGCTGATGAAGGACTGCCCGTCCTACGGCCTGGGGCCCGAGGACCCGGACAAGGCGGCCAAGCTCGTGAAGGGCGACGAGAAGCCGCACCTGCTCGAGCTCGCCGACCGGGTGCGGGCCGGTGAGAAACTGGTGGGGTGAACAACCGCACGCGCTGGCTCGTCGTCGTGCTCGTCCTCGGCGTGGCGGGTGTCGTGGCGCTGTGGCCCCGTGACGAGGGCCCGCCACCACCCGCGCCCACCCGGCAGACGCAGGACGTGGCCGCGCTGCGCTCGCAGGCCCAGCTCCGGGCCTGCGAACCGGCTGGTGAGGGCGGTGTCGGCGTCACGTGCCTCGGCGACGGCACCCGGACGGCCCTCGCGCTCCGAGGGCCGGTCCTGATCAACTTCTGGGCGACCTGGTGCCAGCCGTGCCAGAAGGAGCTGCCCGTCCTGGACGCCTACGCGAAGCAACCCGGTGCCGTCCCGGTCGTCCCAGTTCTCGTGGAGAGCACGGAGGCGGACGGCCTGGAGCTGCTCGCGCGGCTCGGCGTGCGGCTGCCCTCGGTCCACGACGGGGCCGACGAACTGCGCAAGCGGGTCAAGGCGCCGAACACGCTCCCCGCCACGTATTACGTGACAGCGGACGGTCAGGTCCGGCAGATCACGGACCCGCCGTTGTTCACGGCGCCCGAGCAGGTGGAGAAGGCGGTTCGATGACGGAGGCAGCCGAGACGGAGGCCGTCCAGCCACCCGACTGGATGCAGCGCCTGGCCAAGGCCACCGAGCAGATCGACGCGAAGACGTTCATGCGCGACCCCCGCACGCCGACGCGCTCCTACCGGGCCGCGGCCGTGCTGATGCTCTTCGGCGAGTCGGAGGAGCACGGGCCGGACGTGCTGCTGCTGCGCCGGTCGGACACGCTCGGCTCGCACCCCGGCCAGGTCGCGTTCCCCGGCGGGGCGTCCGACCCGGACGACGACGGGCCCGTGGCCACCGCATTACGCGAGGCTTACGAGGAGACCGGTGTACTTGGGACAGGAGTGAGACCGCTCGCCCTGCTGCCGGAGCTGTACGTGCCGGTGTCCGGGTTCGTGGTCACGCCCGTGCTCGCCTACTGGGAACAGCCGAGCCCCGTCGCACCCGTCGACCCGGCGGAGACCGCCGCCGTCGCGCGCGTGCCCGTGGCACACCTCGCGGACCCCGCCAACAGGTTCCGCGTGCGCCATCCCGCGGGTTACGTCAGCGCGGCGTTCTCCGCGCCGGGCATGCTGGTGTGGGGCTTCACCGCGGGGTTGATCAACGGCCTGATCGCACTCGGCGGCTGGGAACAGCCGTGGGATGCGACCGATGTGCGCGATCTTGAACTAGCGTTGCGCGCTACACAGTGAGGCGGAGGTTGGGTTGAACTGGGTTGACCTGCTCGTGCTGGGCCTGGCCGCGATAGCCGCGGTGTCCGGGGCCAGGCAGGGCATGGTCGTCGCGCTGCCCGCCTTCGTCGGTGTGCTCGTCGGCCTCATCCTCGGCACGCAGATCGCTCCGCTGCTGGTGTCCCAGTTCGAGAACGTCGTCACCAAGGTCGTGTTCGCGGTCGGCATCGTGGTGCTGCTCGTGGCGCTGGGCGAGACGATCGGCGTCTACATCGGCCGGACGATCAAGGCGCGCGTCAACGCGTCGCCGTTGCGCGGCGCGGACAACGCCCTGGGCGCGATCGTGCAGGGCCTGGTCGTGTTCGTGGTGGCGTGGATGATCGCGCTGCCGCTCACCTCGGTCGTCGGCCTGCCGGACCTCACGTCGTCGCTCAAGCAGTCGGTCATCCTCGGCAAGGTCGACCAGACCATGCCGCAGGCCGCCCGCGTGCTGTCGGGCGACCTGCAGAAGCTCTTCGACGTCTCGGGCTTCCCGCAGGCGATGGACCCGTTCAACCGGACGCCGCTCAAGGAGGTCGAGCCGCCGGACGGCCAGCTCGCGAACTCGCCCGTGGCGAACCGGCTGAAGGCGAGCGTGCTCAAGGTCCGCGGCCGGGCGCCGTCGTGCTCGCGCGCCCTGGAGGGCACCGGGTTCGTCATCGCGCCGGAACGCGTCATGACCAACGCCCACGTCGTCGCCGGCACCAACGAGGTGACGGTCGAGGTCGGCCGCGGCCAGTTCGACGCCACCGTCGTCTCCTACGACCCGCGCACGGACATCGCCGTGCTCGCGGTGCCGGACCTGGAGGCCACGCCGCTGCAGTTCCGCTCCGACGAGGTGCAGCCGGGCGAGGACGGCATCGTGCTCGGCTACCCGCTCGACGGCCCGTACAAGGCCTCGCCGGCCCGCGTCCGCGAGCGGATCCCGCTGCTGCGCGGCCCGGACATCTACGACGCCCAGACCGTGACGCGCGACGTCTACACGGTGCGTGCCGAGGTCCGCTCCGGCAACTCCGGCGGCCCGCTGGTCGACCCGAACGGCCGCGTCATGGGCGTGGTCTTCGGTGCCGCGGTCGACGACCCGGAGACCGGCTTCGTGCTCACGTCCCAGCAGGTGCAGTCGATGGTGCAGAAGGCGCCGTCGCTGACCCGCCGGGCGTCGACCCAGGGGTGCGCCAGCTAGAGGTCGTGCCTGGTGGCGATGCCGTCGAGCACGTAGCCCAGACCGGTGTCGAACCGCGCTGACGCCTTCGTCTGCTCGGCTTCGTACATGACCCTGGCGAGCATCGGGAACTTCCCGGTGTCCAGCATCCGCTGCATGTACGGGCCGGACGCCGCCTGCCACTGCTCCTCGGTCAGGCCGCTGGACCGCTCCTCGCGGGCCTCGGTGATCTCGTTGCGGACGGCGCCGTGCACGAACGCCATCACCGCGCCGACCGCGCCGAGCACGTCGTCGACGGCGGGGAACTCCGGCAGGCCGGCGAGGGTCGTCAGGGTCGCCTCGATGTGCGCGAGCGAGTTCGGGCCGCGGTGGGGGCGGCCGCCGAGCAGGTCGACGAACCACGGGTGCCGCCGCGCCGCCGCGCGCATGCCGTGGGCGATCTCCGTCAGGCCCGCGCGCCACCCGGCGCCCGGCTCCGGCAGCGCGATCTCGCCGTAGACCGCGTCGACCATGAGGTCGAGCAGCTCGTCTTTCGTCTCGATGTAGCCGTAGAGGCGCATGGGCCCGGCGCCGAGCGCCGCGGCGACCTTGCGCAACGACACCTCGTCGAGCCCGCCCTCGTCGGCGAGCCCGATCGCGGCGGCCACGATCGAGTCCCTGCTCAACGGGGTCGGCGACGGCTTGCTGGGCGGCTCTGGGCGGTCCCACACGAGTTCGTTCGACATCGGACTGGACAATACAGCGTCTGTGCGCGATACAGTGTATCGAGCGATACGCCGTATCGAGAGGGGACGGACATGAAGGCAACGGACGTGAAGACCTCGGTGTTGGTCGTGGGTGGCGGACTGGCGGGGACGTCGGCCGCGCTGTTCCTGGCGTGGCGCGGGGTGGACGTGGTGCTCGTCGAGAAGCATCCGGGCAGCTCACCGCACCCGCGGGCGGTCGGGTTCAACGCGCGGGTGGGCGAGCTGCTGCGCGCGGTCGGGCTGGAGGACGAGCTGCCGGAGAGCAGGATGTCCCGGGGCTTCGGCGTGCGCCGGGTCCGGGCCGAGAGCCTGGTCGGCGAGAAGTACGACGAGACGTTCTGGACGCCGCCCGCCGAGCTCTCCGACGTCGAGTACTCGCCGGTCAGGGGCGTCGGCGTGGCGCAGGACCGGATGGAGCCGCTGCTGCGGGACAAGGCCCGCGAGCTGGGCGCGGACATCCGCATGAGCACCCGGATGCTGGAGTTCTCGCAGGACGACGACGGCGTCACGGCGGTCGTGCAGGGCGACGGCGGTGAGCCGTACGAGATCCGGGCGGACTACCTGGTCGCGGCGGACGGCCACCGCAGCCCGGTCCGTGAGCAGCTCGGCATCACCCGCACCGGGCGCGGGTACATGCACACCTCCCGCAGCGTGCTGTTCCGCGCGGAGCTGCAGCAGTACCTGAAGGACGGGATCGGCCAGTTCGTGATCGACGACGTCGGCTTCCTGACCACCTACGGCGACGGCCGGTGGGTGCTGATGCTCGACGACGGCGAGTACGACGAGGCCGAGCTGCGGCGGAAGATCTTCCAGGCCATCGGCCGCGACGACCTCGACGTCGAGATCGTCACCACGGGCAAGTGGACGATCAGCGCGTCGGTCGCGGACCGGTTCTCCGCCGGGCGGGTCTTCCTCGCGGGCGACGCCGCGCACACCCTGCCACCGAGCCGCGGCGGGTTCGGGGCGAACGTCGGCATCGAGGACGCCCACAACCTGGCGTGGAAGCTCGCCGCGGTGCTCGCGGGCGAGTCGCGGGCGGAGCTGCTCGACACCTACGACGCGGAACGGCGGCCCGTCGCGACCCTCTGCCACCAGCAGATCTTCGCGCGCAACGACGGCCACAACCGCGACGGCGAGGCCGAGGAGGCGACGCTGTACGACAACAACGCGATGCACTTCGGCGTCCTCTACCGCTCGGCCGCCGTGCTCGGTGCGGGGGAGGACCTGCCGCCCGCCCGGCTGCCGGAGCAGTGGAACGGCCAGCCCGGCACGCGCGCCCCGCACGCCTGGATCGAGCCCAGGAAGTCCACACTGGACCTGTTCCAGCGCGGCTGGGTGCTCGTCGCCGACCACCCGCAGTGGGAGGAGGCGGCCCAGCGGGCGGGCGTCGCGTGCGAACGCGTCGAGCAGCTGGACCTGTTCGGACTGTCCGAGAAGGGCGCGTCGCTGGTCCGGCCGGACGGCTACGTCGCCTGGCGCTCCGCAGACCTGCCGGACGACCCGGCGGGCGCGCTGGAGTCGGCGTTCAGCGCGACTTCTGCAGGAACTCGGTGATCAGCCGGCTCGTGGTGTGGGGGGCTTCCTGGTTCGGGAAGTGCCCCACCTCGGGCAGGTAGCGGAACTCCGACTCCGGGCCGAGCCACTCGAGGGACCCGCGCGCCGACGACTCCAGGGTGATCGGGTCGAGGGCGCCGTGGATCTGCAGCACGGGCACCTGCATCTTCTTGTCGACGGCCTCGGTGAACCGGCGGCCGTCGCTGCGGACCTGGGAGCGCACCGCCCAGCGGTAGTACTCCATCGCGCTGTGGGCGACGCCCGGCACCGTCATCGCCTGCCGGCAGCGGCGCAGGACCTCGTCGAACTCCGGCGCCGACCGCCACTTCGGGCCGGACCACGCCGAGAGCAGCTTCGCGACCTGCACGGCGTTCTCGCCGGTCAGCCAGCGCTCGGGGTAGATCGGCAGCTGGAAGCGCAGCACGTGCGAGTTCACGCGGGGGTGGCGGCGGAACGCGCGGCGCATCGCGAGCGGGTGCGGCGCGGACAGCACCGAGATCGACGAGACCACGCGCGGGTGCAGGGCGCCGACGGTCCACGCCGTGGCGCCGCCCCACGCGCTGCCGACCAGGTGGGCGCGCTGGGCGCCGAGGGCCTTGATCAACCCCGCGACATCACCCGCGAGGGTGAAGCCGTCGTAGCCGCGCGGGGGCTTGTCCGAGTCGCCGTAGCCGCGCAGGTCGACGGCGACCGCGCGGTACCCGGCCTCCGCCAGCGCCGTCAGCTGGTGCCGCCACGACCACCAGAACTCGGGGAACCCGTGCAGCAGCAGCACGAGGGGCCCCTCGCCGAGTTCGGCGACGTGCAGGCGGATGCCGTTGGCCGAGACGTCGCGGTGCGTCCACGGCCCCGCGACCCGCACCACCGACGGATCGGGCTTGCGGCTCAGTCGGAGTCACCCTTGCGGTGGGTGAGCGCCGCGACCGTGTCCTTCGCGGCCGCGATCGACTTCTCCGGCGCCCGGATCTTGCGCACCTTGCGGTAGCCGAGGAACGCGAACAGCGCGGCGGTCACGATCATGACCCCGAAGTCCAGGAGGAACCCGGCCCACGTGGGCCAGCCGAACCACTGGGCGAACCCGAACCCGAGGAACATGAAGAAGAAGAACAGGCTGAAGCAGAGGATCGTCAGGGCGACGATGAAGAAGACGCTGCCCTTCACGCCCTTCTTGACCTCGGCCACGATCTCGCCCTTGGCGAGCTCGACCTCCGCTCTGACCAAGGTCGACACGTGCGCGGTCGCGTCGCGGACGAGGCCGCCGATCGAGGCCTCGGCGGTCGGGTCGTCTGCGGTCAGCGGAATCGACGCAATGTGTTCCCTGGTGGTCACCCGGACATCGTGCCATGCGCCCGGCTGCGGCGAATGAGCAACACCGCGGCGAGCAGCGACGAGATCGTCGAGGCGATCAGCACGGCGGCCTTGGCGGTGTCCGGATCGGCCAGCGAGAGCTCCGCGATGAGCAGGCTGACGGTGAACCCGACCCCGCCCAGCACGGCCACCGCCACGACGTCGCGCGGCCCCGCCCCGGACGGCCAGACCGCCGCCCTGAACCACACCGCGAGCGCCGACGCCCCCACGATCCCGACCACCTTGCCGACGACGAGCCCGGCGACCACGCCGAGCGCGATCTTGTCGGAGAAGAGCTTCCCGAACGCCTCGGCGCCCACCGGCACACCCGCCGCGAACAGCGCGAACACCGGCACCGCCACTCCGGCGGAGAACGGCTGCAGCCGGTGCTCCAGCCGCACGGCCGGCGCCTCCTGCTCGTATGGGTCGCGCCGCACGCGGGTCAGCAGCGCGAGCGCCACGCCCGCGATCGTGGCGTGGACGCCCGACTCGTGCATGAACCACCAGGTGGCCAGCGCGATCGGCACGTACAGCCACGGGCTGGTGATCCTCTTGTGCTGCAGGAACCAGTACAGCGCCAGCAGCAGCACGACGGCGCCCGCCGCGAGCAGGTCGAACGTCGAGGTGAACAGCACGGCGATCACGACGATCGCGCCCAGGTCGTCCACGACCGCGAGCGACAGCAGGAACACCCGGATGCTCGACGGCAGTCCGGACGCCGTGAGCGCGAGCACCCCGAGCGCGAAGGCGATGTCCGTGGCGACGGGGATGGCCCACGCCTTCTCGATGCCCGGCTGCCCCCACCCGACCGTCAACGCGATCAGCGCCGGCGCGATCATCCCGCCGACGGCCGCGATCACCGGCAGGGTCGCGGCCTTGACGGTGGACAGCTCACCGACGACGAGTTCGCGCTTGAGCTCGAGACCGGCGACGAAGAAGAAGATCGCTAGCAACCCGTCCTTGGCCCAGTCGCCGACGGACAGCGGCCCGAGGTGGAAGTCCCGCAGTCCGAAGTAGGCGGGGGACAGCGGCGAGTTCGCCCACAGCAGTGCGACAGCCGTGGCGATGAGCAGCACCGTGCCACCGACGGTCTCGGTGCGCAGGTAACGGGCGAAGTCGGCGACGACGGTCTTCTTCTTGCGCGACACAGGACTCCCAAGTCAGCAGGCATGACAAATCCGTGCCGACCAGACTTCCCGGCTCACCTCGACGTGATCCTAACGGCAACGGGCGCCCTCCGCAGAGGGCGCCCGTCACGTTCGTGCAGATCAGGCTCAGTCCTCGGACTTGCCCGACTGCAGGCCCGCGGAGATCAGGTCCATCACCGACGAGTCCGCGAGCGTCGTCACGTCGCCGACCGCGCGGTTCTCCGCCACGTCGCGCAGCAGGCGGCGCATGATCTTGCCCGAGCGCGTCTTCGGCAGCTCCGGCACGACCATGATCTGCCGCGGCTTCGCGATCGGGCCGATCTCCTTCGCCACGTGGTCGCGCAGCGCCTTGATCGCCTCGGCGCCGCCGGCGTCGTCACCCGCGCCGCCGCGCAGGATCACGAACGCCACGATGCCCTGGCCCGTCGTCTCGTCGGACGCGCCGACGACGGCGGCCTCGGCCACGGTCGGGTGCGACACGAGCGCCGACTCGACCTCGGTGGTCGAGATGCGGTGGCCGGACACGTTCATCACGTCGTCGACGCGGCCGAGCAGCCACAGGTCGCCGTCGTTGTCGTACTTCGCGCCGTCACCGGCGAAGTAGAAGCCCTGCTCCTTGAAGCGCGACCAGTACGTGTCCCTGTAGCGCTCCTCGTCGCCCCAGATGCCGCGCAGCATCGACGGCCACGGCTCGTCGAGCACCAGGTAGCCACCGCCGCCGTGCGGGACCTCGACGCCCTCGTCGTTCACGATCTTCGCGCCGATGCCGGGCAGCGGGCGCTGCGCCGAACCGGGCTTGGTCGCGACGACGCCGGGCAGCGGCGAGATCATGATCGCACCGGTCTCGGTCTGCCACCACGTGTCGACGATCGGGGCCTTGCCGCCGCCGATGTTCTCGCGGTACCAGATCCACGCCTCGGGGTTGATCGGCTCGCCGACCGACCCCAGCACGCGCAACGAGCCGAGGTCGTACTTGGCCGGGATGTCCGCGCCCCACTTCATGAAGGTGCGGATCAGCGTCGGCGCCGTGTAGTAGATGGAGACGCCGTACTTCTGCACGATCTCCCAGTGGCGCCCCTCGTCCGGGGTGTTCGGCGTGCCCTCGTAGACGACCTGCGTCACGCGGTTCGACAGCGGGCCGTAGACGATGTAGCTGTGGCCGGTGACCCAGCCGATGTCCGCGGTGCACCAGTAGACGTCGGTCTCCGGCTTGAGGTCGAAGACGTTGAAGTGCGTGTACGACGCCTGCGTGAGGTAGCCGCCGGACGTGTGCAGGATGCCCTTCGGCTTGCCCGTGGTGCCCGAGGTGTAGAGGATGAAGAGCGGGTGCTCCGAGTCGAACGCCTCGGGGGTGTGCTGGTCGGACTGCGAGTCCACCAGCTCGTGCCACCACACGTCCTTGTCGGTCCACGCGACCTCGGTGTCGGTGCGCTTGACGACGATGACCTTCTCCACCGACGGCGCGCCGGCGACGGCCTCGTCCACGGCGGGCTTGAGCGGGGCCGGGTTGCCGCGGCGGTACTGGCCGTCGGTCGTGATCACGAGCCGGGCCTCGGAGTCCTGGATGCGGGTGCGCAGCGCCTCGGCGGAGAAACCGCCGAACACGACGTTGTGCAGCGCGCCCACGCGGGCGCACGCGAGCATCGCGAAGATCGCCTCGGGCACCATCGGCATGTAGATCGCGACGCGGTCCTCGGCGCCGATCCCCAGCGACGTCAGCGCGTTCGCGGCCTTGGAGACCTCGCGCTGCAGGTCGGCGTAGGTGATGGCGCGGGAGTCACCGGGCTCGCCCTCCCAGTGGATCGCGACCTGCTCGCCGTGGCCGGACTCGACGTGGCGGTCGACGCAGTTGTAGGCGACGTTGAGCTTGCCGCCGACGAACCACTTCGCGAACGGCGCGTCCGACCAGTCGAGCACCTGGTCCCAGCTGGTGTCCCAGTGCAGCCGTTCGGCCTGCTTCGCCCAGAACGCCTCGCGGTCGGCCTTCGCCTCCTCGTACAGCGCGGGCTGTGCGTTCGCCTGTGCCGCGAACCCGTCGGAAGGCGGGAACGTCCTGCTCTCCGTGAGCAGGTTGTCCAGGGCGTTGCCCTGGCCTGGCGACTGCGTCATGGTGCGAGACCTCCTGGAAAGTCCAGACCTGTCGGGGATGCGGGTACTGACCGTAGTGCGAGCCAGTTCACTCCAACAGGTTCCTTCTCAAAAAAGGTTCAGACCAATTTTGAGGAGTTCGGTTACACGGCTGTCACTGTGTAACCCGTTTTGTCTGGTCCAGGCACGTGTGGGGCGTTGAACGGGCGCAGTTGCGCGCTCAACGGTTCACCCAGTGAGCTGGATCACCCGTTTCACCTGGTCAGGTACTCTGCGCGACCGTGACCGATCCACTCGCCCCGCTGCTGTCCCTGCCCGGCGTGGCCGATGCCGCGAACGCCGCCAAGGACGCCGTCTTCCAGGTGCACCGGCACCGGGTGAACCTGCGCGGCTGGGCCACCACGGCGGCGGAGGCGTCCGTCCGCGCGGCCCGTGCGTCGGCGGCGCTGGAGGGCGGTCCGACCGAGATCCCCTCCTCCGGCGAGGTCAGCGACCCCGTGCTGGCCGGGTCGCTGCGGGTCGCCGAGGCGTTGGGTGGTCTGGTCGCGACGTGGCAACGCGCGCCGTTGCAGGCTCTCGCGCGGTTGCACGTGCTCGCCGCCGCCGACCTGACGACCGAAGTCGGCCGCCCGCGGGTCTCCGCGGACGTGTCGCAGCGGCTCGACCTGCTCGGCTCGCTCGTCACCGGCGGGACGTCCGTGCCCGCGCCGGTGCTCGTCGCCGTCGTGCACGGCGAACTGCTCGGGCTGGCGCCGTTCGACGTCGCGAACGGCGTGGTGGCCCGTGCCGCCGCCCGCATGACGTCGATCTCCAGCGGCCTCGACCCCAAGGGCCTCGGCGTGCCGGAGGTCGCGTGCCTGCGCCGGTCCTCCGAGTACGAGGCCGCGTCCGTGGCGTTCGCGTCGGGGACCCTCGACGGCCTCGCCCAGTGGATCCTGTTCGTCTGCTCGTCGATGGAGGCGGGCGCCCGCGAGGCGAAGAGCATCGCGGACGCCGCGCTCACCGGGTGATGTCCGCCAGCGCCTCGGCGGCCGTGACCACGTCCTCGTCGGTCACGTAGAGCGGCGCGAACCCGAACCGCAGGATGTCCGGCGGCCGGTGGTCGCCGATGACGCCCCGCGCGATCAGTTCGTCCATCACGGCCCTCGCGCCGGGGCAGCGGACGGAGATCTGGTTGCCGCGGTTCTCCGGGGTGATGACCTCCAGCGCGGTCAGCTTCTCGACCTGCTCGCGGAACGACGCGGTCAACGCGAGGCCGCGCTGCCGCAGCTCGGCGAGGTCGACGTCGTCCCACACGTCCAGCGCGGCGTCGAGCGCCAGCATCGACAGGATGTCCGGCGTGCCGACCCGTGCGCGGGCGATGCCGGGATCCGGTTCGTACGACGACTTCATGCCGAACGGCTCGCGGTGCCCGTTCCAGCCCGAGAGCGGGTTCTCGAACGTCGCCTGCTTCGCCCGCGGCACGTAGATGAACGCCGGTGCGCCCGGCCCGCCGTTGAGGAACTTGTAGGTGCAGCCGACCGCGAAGTCGACCCCGAGCGCGTCCAGCTCGATCGGCAGGACGCCCGCGCTGTGGCAGAGGTCCCAGACCACCTGCGCGCCGACGGCGTGCGCCTGCTCGGTGAGCGCCTTCATGTCGTGCAGCTCGCCGGTCCGGTAGTCGACCTGGTTGAGCAGCACCACGGCGGTGTTCTCCGTGAGGTCCAAAGAGGACGGATGCGCTGCCCGGATCTCCAGTCCTGTCAACGATGCCACGGACTGCGCGATGTAGCCGTCGGTCGGGAACGTCGACTCGTCGCACACGATCTCCGCGCGGCCGGTGCCCTTCACCGCGCCCATCAACGCCTTGAAGACGTTGACCGACGTCGAGTCGCCGACGACGACCTGACCCTCCGCGGCCCCGACCAGCCGGCCGACCCGGTCGCCGACCCGTTGCGGCGTCTCCCACCAGCCCTCGCTCCACGACCGGATCAGCCGCTCGCCCCACTGGTGCGCAACGACTTCCTGCATCCGCGCGGCGACGTGCCTCGGGGGCGGGCCGAGCGAGTTGCCGTCCAGGTAGACGACGCCTTCGGGGATGTCGAACAGCTCCCGCCTCACACGTAGCTCCTCGCGGTCCACAGCTCCGGGAACACCGCACGCTGGGTGCGCTTCTCCAGCCATGCAACACCAGCGGAGCCGCCCGTGCCGACCTTCGCGCCCATCGACCGCCGGGTCGCGAGCAGGTGGTCGTAGCGCCAGCGCGCGAACTCCTCGGCGATGTCGGTCAGCGCCTCGCCCAGCTCCAGCAGGTCGCGGTCGTCGCCGCGGTAGATCGCCGCCCACACCTGCTCGACCTCGGCGGACGGCTCGTAGGCCTGCGTCAGGTCGCGGTCGAGCACCTCCTGCGGGATGGCGAAACCCCTGCGCCGCAACGCGGCCAGCACGTCGTCGTAGAGCGAGGGCTTGGACAGCGACTCCTCCAGCCGGTCGTGCATCGCGGGCACCGCGCGGTGCGGCACGAGCATCGACCGGGACTTCTCGCCGAGCAGGAACTCCATCTCGCGGTACATGCCCGACTGGAAGCCGGAGCCCTCGCCGAGCGCGTCGCGGAACGAGTTGAACTCGGTCGGCGTCATCCGCGCGATCGGCCGCCAGGCCGCGGACAGCGCCTGCAGGTGCAGGTCCGAACGCCGCAGGGTGCTCACGGCCGCGCGCAGGTCGTCGGCGCGCAGCTCGGTCTGGGCCTGCCGCCACTCGAAGCAGAGCAGGCCGAAGTACAGCTCCATCACCTGCGTGATGACCAGGAACGACATCTCGCGCGGGTCCTTGGACCACTGCTGTTGGAGGGTGTGCAGCACCGACGCGTGCACGTAGTCCTCGTACGGCGTGGTGCCACCGAAATCCAGCTTGGGGGAGACCGGGCAGCTCATGGGTAAATCGTCGCCGGAACTGCCCGCCACCTGAATGGGTGACGAAAGGCGTTCGCCCCGAACTTCTTCCGAACGCAAACCGGATCGCCGGGTAGCTTTGCGTTCATGCTGGACGACGTGGACAAGGCCCTGTTGGAGGCCCTCCAAGAGGACGCACGCCTGTCGTTCAACGAGCTCGCGCGCCGGGTCCACGTCTCCCCGCCGACGGTCGCCCAGCGGGTGCGGCGGCTGGAGAACATGGGCGCGATCACCGGCTATCGGGCCGTGGTCGACCCGACCGTCGTCGGACGTCCGGTCGTCGCGTTGGTGCGCATGAAGTGCTACGGCCCCAGGTGCATCACCGTGCACCCCCAGCTGCTCGACGACCTGCCCGAGGTGGTCGAGGTCGTGCGGCTGACCGGCGACATCTGCTCGGTGGTGAAGGTCGTCACCACGTCCATCGTGGAGCTGGAACGGCTGCTGGTCCGGCTGGCGGCGCACGGCGAGACGTCCAGCGCGATGGTGCTGTCGACGCCGATCCCGTGGCGTCCGGTGCTGCCGGGCTAGGCCATCGACTGGGTGCCGACGACGAGGGCGAGCGCCAGCCGGTCGGCGTCCTCGGTGCCCGGTTCCGCGGTGTAGACGGTGATGCGCAGCTCGTCCTGGGCGACGACCAGCGTGTCGCAGTCGAGCGTGATCAGGCCGGCGGCCGGGTGGTCGATCGTCTTGTGCCGGGCCGGTTCGGTGGCCGTGGGCGGGACCTCGGCGTTCCAGAGCCCGGCGAAGCGCTCGCTGCCGGCGAGCAGGTCGGCGACCAGCCTTCTCAGGGCGAGGTCGGCGGGGTAGCGCGAGGCCGTCAGCCGGAGGTCGGCGACGAGCCGCGCCTCGTGCTCCTCCTGGTCCTGCTGCGAGTGCATGACCCGTGTGGGCATGCGGGTGACGTTGCGCCACACGCCGTTGCGCTCCAGTCCGCTCCAGGTGGTGGTGTCGCCCATGAGGGCGTCGTACGGCGCGTTGGCGAGCACCAGCGTCCAGCTGGCGTCGTAGACGACCACCGGGGTGTGCGAGAGCCGGTCGAGCAGCCGCCGCACGCCCGGCGTGATCCGGGTCGGCACGACGTCGCGGCCGGGTGTGGCGTGCCCCGCCAGCGTGTAGAGCAGGTCCCGTTCGGCGTCGGCCAGTCGCAGGGCCCTGGCCAGCGCCTCGACCACCTGCTCCGACGGCGCGGTCGCGCGGCCCTGTTCGAGCCGGGTCAGGTAGTCGGCGGAGATGCCGGCGAGCGCGGCCAGTTCCTCGCGCCGCAACCCGGCCGCGCGCCGGCGCCGGCCGGCGGGCACCCCGGCGGCCTCCGGCGCCACCCGGTCGCGCCAGCGCCGCACCGTCCGCCCGAACTCCCACGTCTCCACGCGATCCAGTGTGCGCGGGTCCGCGGACGTTGTCCTGGGCACGTCAGTCCCAGGAAAACCGGTCGGCTGGCTGGTGCCCGGCGGGCGGCGGAGTGTCGGGGCCATGAGCGAAACGGGAACTGTGCTGATCACCGGTCCGACCCGCAACCTGGGCCGCCACGCCGCGCTGGCGATGGCCCGCCGCCCGGCCGGGCAGCGGCCCGACCTGCTGCTGCTCGGGCGCGGGGGAGCCGACCTGGCCTCGGTCGCCGGCGAGGCCCGCGCGCTGGGCGCCACCGTCCGGGAGATCAGCTGCGACCTGGCGAGCCTGGCGGAGGTCCGCGCTGCCGCCGCCACCGCCCGCGACCTGGTGGACAGCGGCGCCGTGCGGCCGTTGCGCGCGGTGGTCGCGAACGCCGGTCTGGTCTCGGCGGGACAGACCTCGGCCGACGGCTACGAGCTGACGTTCGCGGTCAACCACCTCGCCCACGCCCGGCTGATCGGCGACCTGCTCCCCGCGCTCACGGCTCCCGCGCGGATCGTGCTGATCGGGTCGAACACCTACCACCAGAACTTCTGGCGCAAGCTGCTCGGCGTGGCGCCGGCGCGGTGGGCCGACCCGGCCGAACTGGCGCGTGCGTCCGGCGAGGACGCGATGACCGCCTACTCCACCGCGAAGCTCGCGATCCTCTACTACGCCCACGAACTGCAGCGGCACGTCGGTGACGGCGTGAACGTGTCCGTGTTCGAGCCCGGCTGGATGCCCGGCACCGCGCTGGGGCGTGGCGCACCCGCGGCGGCCCGGGCCGTGAGCCGGCTGCTGGGACGGATCCCCGGGGTGTCGACGCCGCAGCGCTCGGGACCGCTGCTGGCGGCGCAGGCCCTCGACGACCGGTGGGCGCACCTGCGCGACGGCGCGTTCGTCGTGAAGACGAAGGAGACCGAGGTGCTGCCGGTGGCCCACGACCGCGCCCGCGAGCGCCGCTTGTGGGAGGCCACAGCACACCTCGTGGCTCACTGAGAGTGTCCGGGATAACACGCATCTCAGATACCAATTAAGCTAGCCTCGATCTTGTGAGGCTGACCAAGAGCACCGACATCGCACTGCGGATCGTGATGAGGCTGGCCGTCGTCGACGTCCGGACGAACCCGACCACGCGTGAGGTCGCCGACGCGATGGCCGTCCAGTACACGCACGCCGCGAAGGTCGTCGCCCGGCTCCAGCACCTCGGTGTCGTCGAGGCCAGGCGCGGCCGCGGAGGTGGGCTCGCGCTCACCGAAGCGGGCCGGTCCGGCTCGATCGGACACCTGGTGCGGGAGCTGGAAGGTAACGGAGACGTCGTCGACTGCGAAGGCGAAGTGCCGTGTCCGCTCAGTTCCGCCTGCCGGCTGCGCCGCGCGCTGCGCCAGGCCCAGGAAGCTTTCTACGCCTCGCTCGATCCGCTCAGCGTCGATGACCTCGTCGCCCAACCCACCGGACCTGTCCTGCTCAGCCTCGGGCTGAGGTGAGGAGTCGTCGATGTTGTCCCCCAAGTCCACCGAGCTCGTCGAGGCCACCCTGCCCGCGGTCGGCGCCTCCATCGGTGAGATCAGCGCGCTGTTCTACCAGCGCATGTTCACCGAACACCCCGTGCTGCTGCGCAACCTGTTCAACCGCGGCAACCAGGCCAACGGCACCCAGGCCCAGGCGCTGGCCGGATCGGTCGCCGCCTTCGCGTCCGGCCTGCTCGCCGGCAAGACGCCCGACGGGATGCTGCGCCGGATCGCGCACAAGCACGTCTCCGTCGGCGTCACCTCCGGCCAGTACGCGTTGGTGCACAAGCACCTCCTCGGCGCCATCGCCGAGGTCCTGGACGTCGACGACGAGGTCGCGGCGGCCTGGAGCGAGGTCTACTGGCTGATGGCCGACACGCTGATCGGGCTGGAGCGGTTCCTGCCCAGGGGCATGCAGGAGCACCGGGTGATCGCCCGGTTCCAGGAGACCGAGGACGTGGTGACGTTCGTGGTCAGACCCACCAGCGGCCCGGTCGCCCCGAGCAAGCCCGGCCAGTACGTGTCGGTGCACGTCCCGCTGCCCGACGGCGCCCGGCAGATCCGCCAGTACAGCCTCTCCGGGCGGACCGACGACGCGCTGCAGTTCTCGGTGAAGCGCGACGGCGAGGTGTCGAACCAGCTGCACGACTTCACACCGGTCGGCAGCACCATCCGGCTCAGCCAGCCGGCCGGGGACGTGACGCTGCAGCCCGGCGACGGCCCGGTGCTGCTCGCGTCGGCGGGCATCGGCTGCACGCCGATGATCTCCATGCTCGCCGAGCTGGCCGCCACCGACTCGTCCCGGCAGGTCGTCGCGGTGCACGGCGACCGCGACCAGCTCACCCACCCGTTCCGCGCGGAGCTCGCGCAGCTCGTGGCCAAGCTCGAGGACGCGCAGGCGCACGTCTTCTACGAGGAGCCGATGGGCGAGTGGCCCGCCGACCGGACCGGGTTCGTCGACCTCACCGCGGTGCCCGTCCCCGCCGGCGCCACCGCCTACCTGTGCGGGCCGCTGCCGTTCCTGCGCGCGATGCGGTCCCAGCTGCTCGCGGCGGGGGTCACCGACATCCACTACGAGGTCTTCGGCCCCGACACCATCTCAGCCGACTAGCTGGTCCAACGCGTCGCGGACGTGGCCTTTCGCCTCCTGCAACGCCTCCGCGGCACGGTCGGCCGGGACACCGGAGAGCAGGTGGACCAGCGCCACCTTGAGGTCGCCGGACGCCTCCGCCAGCGCCTGCTCGCAGTCGGCGGCGGGGAGGCCGGTGGCCTCGTGCAGGATCCGGATCGTGCGGCCGCGCAGCTTCGCGTTCGTGGCGCGCATGCTGACCATCAGGTTCGAGTAGGTGCGGCCGAGCTTCACCATCACCGCGGTGGAGAACGAGGTCAGGACCAGCTTCTGGGCCGAGCCCGCCTTCATCCGCGTGGAGCCGGCGATCGCCTCCGGACCGGTGTCCAGCGCGATCAGGACGTCCGGGGTGAACGGCACCGACGCGTTGTTCGACACCAGCACGGTGCGGGCGCCCAGTGCCCGCGCCTCTTCCAGCGCACCGATCACGAACGGCGTCCGCCCGGACGCCGTGACGCCCACGACCAGGTCCTTCTCGTCCGCGTGGCGGCGGATCTGGGCCGCTCCCGAGTGGTCCTCGACCTCCTCGACGGCACGGACGAGGGCTTCCGAACCGCCGGCGTGGTGGGCGACGAACCAGTCGGCCGGCGCGTTGAACGTGGGCACCAGCTCGGCGGCGTCGAGCGTCGCGAGCCGGCCGGACGTGCCGGCGCCGACGTAGTGGACGCGGCCGCCGCCCGAGATCGCGGCGACGCCGAGGTCGACCGCGCGGGCCAGCTCCGGCAGGGCCTGCGCCACCGCGGCCGGGACCCTGCGGTCCTCGTCGTTGATCATGCGCAGCACGTCGATCGTGGAGACCCGGTCGATGTCCGCGGTGCGGGGGTTCCGCCCCTCGGTCGGGGACTCCACCCGCACCGCCACACCGTTGCGGGGAGAGGTCATTTAGACGTCTCCCGCGGCCGTCGCCTGCCGTCCGGCCGGGCGCCGAGCCGGTGCCCGGACACCGCCTCGTAGGTGGCCTCCAGTGCCGTCTTCGCCGTGTCGACGTGGTGCTGGGCCACGCCGATGAACAGGCAGTCGATCACCGTGAGCTGGGCGATGCGGCTCGCCATCGCGCCCGAGCGGAACGTGGTCTCGCGCGCGGCGGTGGTCAGCACGTGGTCGGCGACCTCGGTGATCGGCGAACGCGGGAAGTTCGTGAGGGCGACCGTGGTGGCGCCGGTCTCGCGGGCGACGCGCAGGGCCTCGACGGTCTCCGACGTGGAGCCGGTGTGCGAGATGCCGACGGCGACGTCCGCACCGGTCAGCACGGCCGCCGACGTCAGCGCGATGTGCGTGTCGTTCCACGCGAAGCAGGTCAGCCCTATGCGGTGCAGCTTCTGCTGCAGGTCGAACGCGACGAAAGCGCTCGCGCCGAAGCCGTAGACGTCCACCCGGCGCGCGCCCGCGACCGCCTGGACGACCTTGTCGAGCGCCTCGACGTCGAGCTGCTCGGCGGTCTCCTCGACGGCGCGGGCGTCCGCGAACGCGACCTTGCCGACGACCTGGCGCAGGTCATCGCCGGGGCCGATGTCGCCACCCATGTCGTGGTTGGCCCTGGCCTGGCTGCGGGCCGTGTCCGCGGCCAGCGCGATGCGCAGCTCCGGGTACCCGCCGACGCCGATGGCCTTGCAGAACCGCGTCACCGTCGTCTCGCTGGTGCCCGCCTGCTCGGCGACCTCGGTGATGCTGCGGTGCGCGACCGTCGCCGGGTTCTCCAGCACCACCTTCGCGACGCGCTGCTCGGCGCGCGCGAGCCCCGGCAGCAACGACCGGATCTTCACCAGCGGACTGGACTCGGCACTGCTCTCAGTGGACACGTGGGAAACTTACTAACCGCCACTGCGAGGGTCAACGGAGTGTGTCCGAAAGTCACCCTCCCGGCACGCGGTATCACCTGATGTCCGGCACCTTGCGGGTCGACACGGCGATCCGGTTCCACGCGTTGATGGTGAAGATCAGCGCGATGAGCTGCGCGAGCTCCTCCTCGCCGAAGTGCTCCGCGGCCTGCTCGTAGACCTCGTCGCTCACGTACTCGTGGCTGCTCAGCACCGTGACGGCCTCGGTGAGCCGCAGCGCCGCCCGCTCCTTGGCGGTGTAGAGGTCGCCCGCTTCCTCCCACGCGTTGAGCAGGTAGATGCGGGCCTCGGTCTCGCCTCCCTTCCGGGCGTCGACGGTG
The DNA here is from genome assembly GCF_042725365.1 of Lentzea sp. NPDC060358. Lineage (NCBI taxonomy): Bacteria > Bacillati > Actinomycetota > Actinomycetes > Pseudonocardiales > Pseudonocardiaceae > Lentzea > Lentzea sp. NPDC060358. The sequence goes on from NZ_JBHXCW010000023.1 coordinate 26,896, forward strand.
TGCATGTTGAGGCAGTAGGCGCAGTGGTTGAGCTGCGAGGCACGGATGCGCACGAGCTCGGCGAGCTGCTCGTCCAGCCCCTCGCGGGCGGCGGCGTCGAGCGCGATCATGGCGCGGTAGACCTTCGGGGCCTTCTTGGCGATGTCGATGCGGTTCGTCACGACTGGAAATCTAGGGCGCTGATTGGCTCCCGGCGTGGTGCAATCCAGTCGTGGAATCATGGGCCAATCTGGACTTCCACCTCGACCTGTCCGGTCCGGGTGGGCTGCGGCACCGGGTGACGGCGTCGCTGCGCGAGGCCGTGCGGTCGGCGCGGCTGCCTCCCGGAACGCGGCTGCCGGCCTCGCGGTCGCTCGCCGCCGACCTCGGGATCGCGCGCAACACCGTGGCCGAGGCGTACGCGGAACTCGTGGCCGAGGGGTGGCTGACCGCGCGTCAAGGTTCGGGAACCGTTGTCGCGCAACGGGTCGCGCCGCCAGCGCCGGTCACGCGCGCGGCGCCGCCGGCCGAGGTGCGGTTCGACCTGACGGTGTCGACGCCGGACGTCACGGAGTTCCCGCGCGCCGAGTGGGTGCGGTCGACGCGGCGGGCGGTGATGGCGGCGCCGTCGGAGGCGTTCGGGCCGGGCGACCCGCAGGGCCGCGTCGAGCTGCGGACGGCGCTGGCCGAGTACCTGGCGCGGGCCCGCGGCGTGCGGGCGGACCCCGAACGGATCGTGGTGTGCTCGGGGTTCGGCGGCGCCGTGCAGATGTTCGACAAGCTGCTCCGCGGCCCGGTCGTGGTCGAGGAGTACGGGCTGGAGTTCCACCGGTCGTTGTGGAAGTCGACGGTGCCGCTGGCGGTGGACGACCACGGCGCGAACACCGAGCAGTTGCCCGACGACCTGCGTGCCTGCGTGCTGACGCCCGCGCACCAGTTCCCGTTGGGCGGTCCGTTGCACCCGAGGCGGCGCGCTTCGGCCGTGGAGTGGGCACGGCGCGTGGGTGGCGTTGTGCTGGAAGACGACTACGACGGCGAGTTCCGGTACGACCGGCAGCCCGTCGGCGCCGTGCAGGGGTTGGACCCGGAGCACGTCGTGTACCTGGGGACGTCGAGCAAGGCGCTGTCGCCGGCGTTGCGGATCGCGTGGATGGTGCTGCCGGACCGGTTCGTGGACTCGGTGCTGGCGTTGAAGACCGACCGCGAGCAGCACGTCAGCATGCTCGACCAGCTGGCGCTGGCGGACTTCCTGGCGTCGGGTGCGTACGACAGCCATGTGCGCCGCATGCGGTTGAAGTACCAACGGCGGCGCGACCGGCTCGTTGAGGCTGTTTCGCCGTACGCGTCCGTGTCCGGGATCGCGGCGGGGATGCACGCCGTGCTGGAGACCCCGCACGAAGACGCGATCGTGGAAGCCGCGCGAGAACGGGGGATCGCGGTCAGCGCTCTCTCGTGGTTCCGGCACGCGCTGAGCACCGACGACCGTTCCGGTGTGGTCGTGAGTTTCGGGGCGCCCGCGTTCCCACGGGCGCTCCCGCTCTTCGCCGAGGCGCTAGCGGCGTGCCACTGACCAGCCTTCAGCCGTGACGTCGCCCCGTGCGTGCACGTACACACCACGGCCGTCGTACTGGCCTGCCTTGGTGTAGATGAATCGCGACTTCTTCTGTTCCGTGGCAACCCATCGGCGTTCAGTGGTGGTGATCGTGCGGACGTCCTGCCACTGGGTGCCGTCCCAGTGCTGGACCGTCAGCTTGTCGCCCCTGTCCACGTCGACGAAGACCTCGACCGGGCGCTCCGCGGTGAGCGTGCCGCCGGAAGTCGTGGCACGCCACTGCTTTCCGCCCGACTGCACCGCGAGCGCCTTCGCGAGGCCGTCGGCGACCGCCCGCCGCGCCGGGTTCACGCTGCCCCAGTCGCGGCTCGGGTGCACGCGGTTGGTCAGCAGGATCGCGATCGACCGCGAGGCCTTGTCGATGACGAACGACGTGCCGGTGTAGCCGGTGTGACCCGCGGTGCCCGGCCCGCTCAACGCGCCCATGTACCAGCGCTGGTCGAGCTCGAAGCCCAGGCCGTGGGCGTTGTCGGGGAACTGCTGGTTGAAGTTCGTCAGCATCAGCTCGACCGAGTGCTCGGAGAGGATCCGGTGGCCGTCGTACGTGCCGCCGTTGAGGATCGTCTGGCCGAGGACGGCGAGGTCCGCGGCCGTGCCGAACACACCGGCGTGGCCGGCCACTCCTCCGAGGGACCACGCGTTCTCGTCGTGCACCTCACCGCGGACCATGCCGCGCGGGGGAGCCGTCTGGAACTCCGTGGCGGCCGTGCGGTCCCTGGCCTTCGGGTTGTAGCCGGTGTCCCTCATGCCGAGCGGCCGGGTGATGCCGTCGCGCACCGCCTGGTCGAGGCGCTTGCCGCTGACCTCGAACACCAGCTCGCCGAGCGTGATCAGGTTCAGGTCGGAGTAGACGTACGTCGTGCCGGGCGTGGACTTCGGCGCCACGTCCATGACGGCTTTGATGCGTGACGGGATGTCCGGGTACTTCTGCCACAGGGGGATGAACGGCTCGAGGCCGCTCGTGTGGGTGAGGAGCTGCTTGACGGTGATGTCCTGCTTGCCGTTCACGCCGAACTCGGGCAGGTAGGTGGCGACGCGTTCGTCGATGCGGATGCGCCCCTGCTCGACCTGCTGGATCACCGCGATCGACGTGAACAGCTTGGAGATCGAGGCGAAGTCGAAGATCGTGTCCTCGCGCATCGGGACGCGTTCCCGTTCGGGCAGCTGGGTCTGCTGGTCCTGGTACAGGACCGCGTAACCGGTTCGGTCGTGCGCGACGACCTTGCCGTCGTGCACGTACATCGTGACGGCGCCGGCGAAGAGCGGTTTGCCGTTGGCCTGCGGTTTCGTGAAGTCGCGGACCTGGCGCAGTGCGGCGTCGACCGGTGCCGGATCGAGGTTCGCCCGGTGCGGGCTGGACTCGCGCAACGTGGTCCACGGTGGCGCGAAACCGTTCTGGGGCTGGTCGAAGTGGCCGGGGATCGCGACCGTCACGAGTGCGGCGGCCAGGGCAGGGATGAGCATGGCGTCCTCACCGGTAGCGCAGGTAGGGCTGACGGGTGCGGCGGAACTGGTGGAGCTCCTGCTGCCACGCGCCGACGACCTCGTGCAGCGGGGCCCTCGCGTCGATCATCGTGCGCAGCCGGTCGGAGCCGCTGAGCTTGTCGATCCAGTTGTCGGGACGCCACGCGAAGACGTCCGGGTAGAGCGACTTCGCGGTGATGAGCATGGCCACCGCGGCCCGGATGGCGTCGAACTGCGCCGCGTCGGTGACGTGCAGGGTGACACCGCCGCAGTTCTGGCCCTGGAACTTGGCGAACGTCGGCGCGAAACAGGTCTCGCGGAACCGGACCCCGCGCAGGCCCAGGGCGTTGAGCTCCTCGGCCCAGCGCCAGTCGACGCCGGGCGCGCCGACGGTCTCGAACGGGCGGGTGGTGCCGCGGCCCTCGGACAGGACCGTGCCCTCGAACAGGCAGGTGCCGGGGTAGACGAACGCCGTGTCCCCGGTCGGCATGTTCGGGCTCGGCGGGACCCACGGCAGGCCGGTGTCGAGCTGGTCGCGGCGCCAGTTGCGGACGTCGACCACGTCCAGGCGGGTCCGCACGCCGAACTCGCCCACGAAGAAGCGGGCGAGTTCACCGACGGTCATGCCGTGCTGCTGCACGATCGGCTTCAGGCCGACGAAGGTCGCGTAGGCCGGGTCGAGCTGCGGGCCGTTGGCGGTGCCACCGATGGGGTTCGGGCGGTCGAGGACGAGGAAGTCCAGGTCCGCCGCGGCCTGCATCGCCGTGTAGAGCGTCCAGATGTAGGTGTAGAAGCGCGCGCCCACGTCCGCTATGTCGAACACGACCGTGTCGATGCCCGCTTTCACGAACATCGCACGGATCTTGGTGGCATCGGCGCCGTACGTGTCGTAGACCGGGATGCCGGTGCGTGGGTCCTGATAGCTGCCCTCGGACCCGCCGGCCTGTGCGGTGCCGCGGAAGCCGTGTTCCGGTCCGAACACCGCGGTCGGCTTGGCGCCGTGGGCGACCATCGAGTCGACGATGTGCGTCTGGTCCGTGAGGACGCCCGTCGGGTTCGTCAGCACGCCGACCTTGCGGCCCTTGAGCTTGCGCCAGCCGTCGTCCGCGAGCTGCTGGGCGGCGGTGGCGAGCTTCGGGGCCGCGGTGGCCTGGGAGGCGCTGACGAGCGGGACGGAGAGGGCGGTCGCGGTGAGGAAGCTGCGCCGCCTCACCACGTCACCCCGTGCCCGAACGGGTAGGGCGTCGGACCGGGGACGTCGACGGGGAGCTTGCCCTGCGGCTTCGCCTCGCCGAGCAGGATCCTGGCCAGCGCCTCCATCGAGACGGTCGTGGTCGAGTAGGTGGCCAGCCAGGTCTTCGCGTTGCCGTAGGCCACGTCGTAGGGGTTGGCCGTCGCGACCGCGACGACCGGCTTGCCGGTGGCGACCAGCTGGTTGACCAGGTCGACCTGGGCTGGCCGGGTGCTCGCGTTGTTCGTCAGCACGACGATCTTGTCCGCGTTCGCCGCGGCGGCCACGGCCTGCTGGACCTGCGCCGGGGTGGGGCTGGTCGCCGTGACGACCTTGGCGCCCTTGATCCGGGTGGCGAGGGCGGCCACCTGCGCGTCGCCGGTGCCGACGACCAGGGGAGCGGTGGCGTTGAGGGGCAGCGCCTGCTCGTCGTTGCGCACGGCCGTGATGGTGCGGTCGGCGATCGCCTGGGCGGCCGGGGCGTTGGAGCCGACGACCTGGTCGACCTTGTTCTCGTCGACCTCGGCGGAGAGCATGACGCCGCGCAGGAGCTTCATCTTGAGGATGCGCAGGACGCTCTGGTCGATGCGCTGCTCGGAGATCTCACCGCTGCGCACGGCCTTGACGACGCTGTCGATCGCGAGACCGAGGTTCGGCGGCATCAGCAGCTGGTCGACGCCCGCCTTGATGGCGAGCACCGGGATCTCGGCGTCGGTGTGCAGCTTGCGCACGCCCGCCATCTCCAGCGAGTCCGTGACGACGACGCCGTCGTACTTCAGCTCCTCGCGCAGCAGACCGGTGATGATCTTGGGGCTGAGCGTGGCCGGGTCGCCCGACGGGTCGATCTGCGGCACCTGGATGTGCGCGGTCATGATCGAGTCGATCTTGGCGGCGACGGCGGCCCTGAACGGCGGCGCGTCGATCTGGCGCCACTGCTCCAGGCTGCGGTTGGAGACCGGCAGGGCGGTGTGGCTGTCCTCGGACGTGTCGCCGTGGCCGGGGAAGTGCTTGGCGGTCGAGGTGACCGAGTCGGGGTCGAACCAGCGGCGGCCCTCGTAGCCCTGGACCTGCGCCTGCACCATGTCCGCCGCGAGCTCCGGGTCGCTCGAGAAGCTGCGCACGCCGATGATCGGGTTGGCCGGGTTGGAGTTCACGTCGGCGTCGGGGGCGAAGTTCTGGTTGATGCCCATCGCCCGGAGCTCCTGGCCGGTGATCCTGGCGGCCTCCTCCGCATCTTTCGTGCTGCGGCCGGCGCCGAGGGCCATGTTGCCCGGCAGCTGCGTGGCCGGCGGGCCGATGCGCGTGACGAGGCCCATCTCCTGGTCGGTCGAGATGAGCAGCGGGACCTTGCTGGCCTTCTGCAGGCCGTTGGACATCCGCGCGATCTGCTTCGGCGTGTCGATGTTGTCGCGGCTCGAGTTGTTGAAGTAGATGACCCCGCCCGGCTGGTACTTGCGCACCATCTCGGCGGCGGTGGCCACCCCGAAGTCGGTCTGGTTCTTGGGGTGCGGGACGTCGGCGGCCTGGCCGTTGACGTAGGTGACGAAGAGCTGGCCGACCTTCTGTTCCAGCGACATCCCGCGGAGCGTGGTCACCGAGGCGTCCGCTCTCGCCACCGGCGTGAGGGCGACCATGGCTGTGACCAGCGTCAACGCGGCGAACTTCCGCACTTGTCCGTGCCTCCCGGTGATGTTCCCACCTGTACCTCGCGTATTTCGCAAGTTACTCACGGCTGCGTGGTGGGTCAACGGGAGCCCATTGTGCCGTTCGGTGGCACTTTCCCCGGAAAGAGCAAACGGGGCACCCTCGAGAGGGTGCCCCGTCGACAGCGCGGGCCAGCGAGTTACCAAGCGTGCAACTCGTGTCGTACAACCCTGGCCTCGGCGTCCGGCGTCCCGGTACGCAGGCCCTAGACGACAAGCCTCCCGCGGCGTGCTGCGCGTGGGTACTCGAAGTCCGCGCACGGAGCCCTGCCGGGGTGGAGTCTGGCTTCTCTTCGCCAGGTCCCTGGCCGACCCGAGGTCCGCACCACCTATTTAAGTCCGTGGGCCCGGTCACAGCAAGGGCTCGGAAGGGTGCACCGGTCAAGCCACGTTCCGTGAGGAAAGCGTTGCGGTTTCAGCATTTGTGAGGCCGTGTTCGCGTTCCGGTACCGCCGACGGGGCGGTGCCGCGCACACGCCAGGGCGGCCCGTGCGCGCGCCGTTGCCGCTACTCGCCGGTACCGGGCCACCTTCGGGTTCTTGCGTCGGAAGGCCTTGACTCAGTCGCGTCCGCGCTTGCGCCGCAGGCCGTACCAGGCCGCGCCGGCGGCCGCGACCGCGCCGAGGCTGATCGCCGTGACCGCGACCGTCCTGCCCGACGGCGTGGGGAAGCGGCCGCGCAGGCTCACCGGGTCGACGAACTGCAGCACCGGCCAGTCCTTCTCGGTGGCCAGGCGGCGCAGGCCCCGGTCCGGGTTCACCGCGGTCGGGTGGCCGACGACCTCGAGCATCGGCAGGTCCGTGACGCTGTCCGAGTAGGCGTAGCTCTGGGCGAGGTCGTAGCCGTGCTCGGCGGCGAGCTGCTTGATGGCGACCGCCTTGTTGTCGGCGGCGCAGTAGAAGTCGACCTCGCCGCTGTAGCGGCCCTCCTGCACGACCATCTTCGTGCCGACGCTGTAGTCCGCGCCGATCATCTGCGCGATGGGCGCCACCAGCTCCTCGCCCGACGCGCTCACGATGACGACGTCGTGGCCCTCCGCCTTGTGGTCGGCGATCAACTGAGTCGCCTCCTTGTACACAAGGGGGTCGACGATGTCGTGCAGCGTCTCGTTGACGATGCTGCGGATCTGCTCCACGTCCCAGCCCGCGGCCAACGCCGTGATGTGCGCGCGCATGCGGTCCATCTGGTCGGCGTCCGCGCCTGCCAGCATGAACACGAACTGCGCATAAGCGCTCTTCAGCACCGCGCGGCGGTTGATCAGCCCCTCCTGGAAGAAGGGACGGCTGAACGCCAGCGTGCTCGACTTCGCGATCACGGTCTTGTCGAGGTCGAAGAAGGCGGCGATCCGACTCATGGACGTCAGCTTAGGTGTACTGGTCAGTAGGCCGTTCGGGCGGCATTTCGACCGTGTACGAAACCGTTGTGCTGCACGGTTACCGAAACTTGCCCCTCGGCTGTCGCCGAAGTTGCGCGCGGCACTGGCGCATGGGGATACAGTAGGAGAGTCCGGTTCGACGGACGGGTTCAGTCCGACCCCCCGGGACTGAACCATTGACGACCCCCGTCCCTCCCCCCTGGCGGGGGTCGTCCCATATCCGGACCAGGTTTCCGCACGGGCACGACTGGACCTCTGCCGCCTCGTGCCGGCGTTCCGGTGCCCAACTCTCCAGAGTCGCACACAGGACCGACAGTTCCCGGTCCGCAGGGCGTTCAAGATCGCGACTTGTCCACACCCGCCGAGTTGTCCACAGCTGGATCTCCGCTCGTTGTGTCGTTCCTCACGACGAACCACCGTGGACCCCATGACCAACCCCGCCGCCCTGCTCACGGACCCGGACCTCCTCGACGAGGTCCTCCGGGTCGCCGCCGCGGCCGACTGCCCGCTGCACTGCGCCCCGGACGTCACCTCGCTGCGCGCCCAGTGGCACACCGCACCCCTGGTCCTGCTCGACCCGGCCGGCGTCTTGGCCTGCCTGGACGCGGGCTTCCCGCGGCGGTCCGGCGTCCTGGTGGTCCACGGGGGCGACCCGCCCTGGGCGCCCGCGGTGGCCCTGGGCGCGGACGGCGTGCTGGAGCTCCCGGTGGAGGGCCGCACCCTGGTGGGCGCGCTGAGCGACCTGGGCGAGGGCCCGCCCTCGGACCGCGGCCGGGTGGTCTCCTTCGTCGGAGGCCGAGGAGGCGCCGGTGCGTCGGTCCTCGCCGTGGCCTGCGGCCGTGAGGCGGTGGCCGGCGGCGGCGAGGCGATGCTCGTCGACTGCGACCCCTTGGGCGGTGGCCTGGACCTGGCCCTGGGCACCGAGTCCGCCGAGGGCGCCCGCTGGCCGGGCGTGCACTGCAGCGGTGGCAAGGTCCCGATGTCCGCGCTGAAGGCGGCCCTCCCCGCCGCGGGCAGCCTGAGCGTCCTGGCCTGCGACCGAGCGGGCCCGGACCCGGAACCCGCGGCCGTGGCAGCGGTCCTCGACGCCGGCCGCCGGGCGGGCAGCACCGTGGTCTGCGACCTCCCCCGCCACCCGACACCGGCCGCCGCAGCCGCCCTGGACCGCACGGACCTCACGGTCCTGGTGGTCCCGGCGGAGGTGAGGGCGACCGCGGCGGCCGGCAGGGTGGCGACCCACCTCCTCGCCCAGGGCAGAACCGTCCGCCTGGTCGTGCGGGGCCCGTCCCCGGGCAACCTCCAGGCCGCCGAGATGGCCGAGGTGATCGGCGTCCCCCTCCTGACCCAGATGCGCCCGGAACCGGGCCTCGCCGAGGTGCTCGAACGGGGCCGCTTCCCGCGCAACGCCAAGGGCCCCCTGGCCACGGCGGCCCGCCAGGTCCTGAAGGAGCTCCGCCCGTGAAACCTCCGAACCACGACCGCCACGGCGACCCGCTCCCGTGCACCGACCTCGCCGCCCACCCCGCGCCGCACCTCGGCCCGACGCCACCGCACCCCACCCAGGCCGTGGCTCGCCCGCATCCCGCGGCTCGCCCGCATCCTGCTGCCCGGCCACATCCAGCGGCTCGCCCGCATCCTGCGGTCCGGCCACATCCTGCGGTCCGGCCAGGCCCCGAGCCCGCGACCTCGTCCCCACCCGCGCCGCCCCGGACTCCGGAACATGCGCCGCAGACCCATCCCACCCGGCAACCCCGCCCGTCTTCGCGCCCCCAACCCCGCCCGACGGCGCGCCGCCCGCTCTCCGTGTGGCCGGAAGCAATCACCATCCCCCACCCGCGAAAGGACCCGTGCCCGTGACCAGCCCACCCGGCCGCGACCCCGCGCGGTCCGACGACTCCCCGCTGAGCCGGAATCCCGCACGCCCCAGCGACCTCTCGCTCGGCCAAGACCCCAGCGGTCCCGAGGACTCCTCGCCACGCCGAAATCCCGTGCAGCCCAGGGACTCCCCACCCGGCCGTAATCTCGCGGCTTCCAGGGACTCTCTGCCGGGCCGAAACTCCGCGGTTCCCGAGGCCTCCCTGTCGGGCCGAGATCCCGCGCGGCCCGACAGCTCCCCACCCGGCCGAGATCCCTTGGCTACCAAGGCTTCCCCACCCGGCCGAAACCCTGCGTGGCCCAACGACTCCCCAACGTGCCGAGATCCCGCGGCTCCCGGGGACTCCCCGCCGGGCCGAGCCCTCGCGCGGCCCACCAACTCTCCACCCAGCCGAAACTCCGCGGCTTCCAGGGACTTTCTGCCGCGCCGAGATCCCGCGGTTCCCAAAACCTCCCCACGGGGCCGAAACCCCGCACGCCCCAACGACTCCCCACCGCGCCGGAACCCCGCCCACCCCGAGGACTCCCCGCCGGTCACCTACCTCCGGGTCTGGTGCCGGATGCTCCGCAACCTCCTCGTCCACGGCCGCCCCACCCCGCCCCGCTACATCTTCCGCAAGGAGCCGAAGTGAATCGCTTCCTCATCTGGTGCACCGAAACCTGGCTCCGCCTGATCGGCCGCGAGATCACCCGCGGCCGCCACCGCGGTCCCGGGACGGCGGCGGCCGCATGACCTCGTCCCTCATCGACCGGGTCCGCCACCGCCTCGCCGGCACCGACGCGGAGATGACCGCGGCCGTGGTCGCGCACGCGGTCCGCTCCGAAGCCGGTGGTGTCCTGGCCGACGGCGACGTCCTCGAAGCCCTCCAGGTGCTCCGCCAGGAGTTCAGCGGCACCGGGCCCCTCGACCCGCTGCTCGACGACCCCGGCACCACCGACGTCCTGGTCACCGCACCCGACCAGGTCTGGGTCGACGGCACCACCGGCCTGCGCCGCACGGCGGTGACGTTCACCGACGAAGCCGCCGTGCGGCGCCTCGCCCAACGCCTCGCGGTGGCCGCCGGCCGACGCCTCGACGACGCCTGTCCGTGCGTCGACGGCTGGCTGCCGGGCAGCGGGGTCCGGCTCCACGCGGTGCTGCCGCCGATCGCCGACAACACCTGCCTGTCCCTGCGGGTCCTGCGACCCGCCACCCACGACCTCGCCGCGCTGCGGAGACTCGGCACGTTCGACGCCGAGATCGCCGAGGCACTGCGCACGATCGTCCGTCGGCGCAAGGCGTTCCTGGTCATCGGTGGCACCGGCTCCGGCAAGACGTCGTTGCTGTCGGCGCTGCTGAGCTGCGTGCCGGCGGACGAACGCATCGTGTGCGTGGAGGACGCCGGTGAGCTGCAGCCCGACCACCCGCAGTTCGTGCGGCTGGTGGCGCGGCCGGCGAACGTCGAGGGCGCGGGCGAGATCACCGTCCGGGAACTGGTGCGGGAGGCGTTGCGGATGCGGCCCGACCGGATCGTCGTCGGCGAGGTCAGGGGCGCGGAGGTGCGCGAGCTGCTCACGTCCCTGAACACCGGCCACGAGGGCGGCGCCGGGACCCTGCACGCCAACTCGCCCGGCGAAGTCCCGGCCAGGCTCGAAGCGCTGGGCGCCCTGGGCGGCCTGAGTCCCCAAGCGCTGCACAGCCAGGTCGCGGCCGCGGTCCAGCTCGTCCTGCACATGCGCCGCGACGACAACACCAGGTACCTCAACGAGATCGGCGCGATCGAACGGACGCGGACCGGCCTGGAAGTACGTCCACTGTGGACGAAAGCGGGCGGGTGGGAGGAGGAGCTGTGCTGAGCCTCCTGCTCCTGGCCGCAGCGCTGCTCGTGTGGCCGCGACTCAGGTCGGTCCGCCGTCTGAGACCCGAAGGCGCACGCGAGATCGTGGTGCCGCGGGTGGTCTGGTTCGCCGCGTCGGCAGCAGTCGTCCACATCGCCACGGGCATCGGCGGACTGATCGCCGCGGCGGTCCTGGCAGCGGTGATCAGCCGGGGCGTCAAGCAGAACCAGCGCACGAAGACCATCAGGGCGGCGACCGAAGCGCTCAGCAACGGCCTGGGTGGCGTGGTCGACGAACTGCGGGCCGGCGCCCACCCCGCCGCAGCAGCCGAAGGCGCGGCGCAGGACACCCCGGCGCCGGCCGGTGAAGTGCTGAAAGCCGCGGCGGCGACGGCGAGGCTCGGCGGCGACGTCGAACGGACGTTGCGCGGCCTGCGCCAACCCCTGCTCCGGACCGCCACGGACCAGCTGGCCAAGGCGTGGCACGTGTCGGCGAAGCACGGCGTGGCGTTGGCCGATGTCCTGGACGCCACCAGACGTGACCTCGACGAACAGGCGGCCTTCGCGAGACAGGTCAGCGCGCGCATGGCCGGGCCACGGGCCAGTGCCGCGGTCCTGACCGCATTACCGGTGCTGGGACTTCTCCTCGGAGAGCTCAGCGGCGCGCGACCGGTCCACGTGCTCACGGACACGTCGGCCGGGCAGTTCCTGCTGGTCCTGGGCGCCTTGTTGCTGGCGGCGGGGTTGTGGTGGACACGGAAGATCACCGAGGTGGCGCCGTGACGTTCCTCCTGCTCGCGCTGGCCGTCCTGGCATCACCGGCGCCACGGGCGATCGACCGCCTCCGGCCGCGGGCCCACGACCCGCCGCGGGCGAAGGCCGAGGCCGCTGGTCCGCTCCAGCGGGCCGCGGCCTGGGACCTGCTGGCCGCCTGCCTCCGGGCGGGGTTGCCGGTGCCCACGGCCGTCCAGGCGGCCGGCATCGGAGAGCTGAGCCGGGTCGCCGAACTGCTCCGGCTCGGCGCAGATCCCGTCACGACGTGGGCGTCCGCGCTCGACGACCCCGCCACCGCACCGCTGGCCAGGGCCGCCCGGCGCACGGCGCGGTCCGGTGCCGCGCTGGCCGGGCAGGCCACCGACCTGGCCCGCCGGACCAGGGCCGGGGCGGTGAACGACGCCGAGGCCGCCGCACAGCGGGCCGCGGTGCTCGTGGCGGCGCCGCTCGCGCTGTGCTTCCTGCCGGCGTTCCTGTGCCTCGGCGTCGTGCCGGTGGTGCTGGGGCTGGCCGATCGATTCCTCGTCTAAGGAGAGACATGGACCTGTTGAAGGACGACAGCGGCATGAGCACCGTGGAGTACGCGATCGGGACGCTGGCCGTGGCCGCGCTCGCCGGGGTGCTCTACGCGGTGGCGACCAGTGGTTTCGTCAAGGACCTGTTGCAAGGGCTGATACAGAGTGCGCTGTCCGCGGTCTGACGATCGGGGCATGGTCACCATCGAGGCGGCCATCGCCGTGTGCGCGTTGCTCGTCGTCATGGCGTTGGGGGCCGCTGGGCTCACCGCGGTCATCGAGCAGATGCAGTGCACCGACGCCGCGAGAGAGGCGGCGAGGCTCACCGCGCGCGGTGAACGGCAGCGCGGTGAGCAGGTGGCCGGTGAGATCGCGGCGGGGGCGACCGTCGTGATCAGCGGCGAGGCGGACGGCGTGCGGGTGGTCGTCAGCAAACGCGGACCGCTGGGCCTGCCGCTCACCGCGGTGGCGTTCGCCGTGCTGGAGCCGCGGTGAACGGCGCGACGAGCAGAGCGGCGAACGGCGCGGTGGCCGGCTGCGAGCGGGGTTCGGCCGCGCTGAGCGGTGTGGTGGCGATGGTGCTGCTGATGATCGTGGCGGTGACCGGTGCGCAGGTCGGCGCGGCCGTCGTCGTGCGGCACCGGGTGACCGGCGCCGCCGATCTGGCGGCGCTGGCGGCTGCAGCTCGTCTCGCCGACGGCGGTGGAAGTGCTTGTGAGCAGGCAGAACTCGTGGCGGCGGCGAACGGCGCGACCTGCCGGCGCTGCACGGTGAGCGGTGAGGAGGTGGTCGTCGAGGTCTCGGCGGCTACACCGTTCGGCCCGGTGAACGCCCGTGCCAGGGCAGGTCCGGCTGAAGATCGCAGCGTTTGGAGCACGATGAGCGGTCGAAACCTATCGGTGAGCGGACTCACACCGGGGTTCGGACATGCTGAACGGTGATCGAACCAAACGCGCGGCGTTCGGTGGCTCGTTCTGTCGCAGCGCGTTCGCCGTCCCAGAGCTACCAGTTGTCGCGACGGGGGTTACCAAGCCCGGGGCCGGTGTCGTTAGTTGTAGTGGCGGCACCGACGCGGTGTCCCAGGAACACCGGCACCACGTCGATGTCGAGCAAGACACCAGGAAGAAGGCGACGGAAGATGGATTGGTCGGACAGCTGGCGCGGGGCCTTCCGCATCGAACTGCGTGCCGAGGCCGTGAGCCTCGCGTACCGCGGTTGGCCTGTGCTGCCCGGCACCTACCCGGCCGGTTCGGAGAACGGCGTCACCCAGTGGGCGGGCCGCAGCGGCCTCGAGCTCCACGGCCCCATCCCGGTGCACCGCGACTGGGTGGACCGCATCGGCACGCGTCCTGAGCAGGTCGCGACCTGGTGGGCGGGCGCTTCCTACAGCCTTCTCGTCGCCACCGGCCACGTCGTCGACGCGATCGAGGTCGGCACCGACCTCGGCCGGCGCGCGGCCGTCGCACTGCGGACGATCGGTGTTCCCGTGCCGATCGCCGCGACCCCGTCCGGCCGCTGGATGTTCCTCGTGAAGTCCGGCTCGAAGCTCAACACCGAGCTGGCCGGCAACCCGGACGTGCACCACTACGCCCAGGGCGAGTACATCCCGTTGCCCCCCACCACCATGGCGCACGGTGTCGTGCACTGGCGGGTCAAGCCGCAGGTCTGCGGCTGGAACCTGCCGGACGCGCACGTCGTGCAGGACGCGCTCGTCGAGGCGCTGCACGCCCCGGCGCGCTACCAGCTCGAAACCGTCTGACCCACAACTCCAAGCCCGGCCGCGCTGGGTGTCGTCGTGGACTCTCCCCGACAACCCCGAAGGCGATGCCCTGCGCGGCCGTTCCAACCCCAGCCCGATCCGGTGATCGGTTCCCGCACCCCGCACGTCGGGGACCGCGCAGGAACGGGCGGAAAGCCGAACACGCACCCCGAAGGACAGCCTCCCGCACCAGTGACCGGACCGAGGAACGTTAGTGGCAGGGCACCAGCTCTGCCGCGGTCGGCGAAGCCGGCTCCTCCCCGGAGTTCGTCAGCGGACAGTGGACACCGACGCCTCCCGCGTGTCCTGTCGAGACGAACGAACCAGATTCCGCCGATGTTTCCACGGGATCCGGTCGCGAAGCGGTAGCAGGCGGGAAAACAGTGTTCGGCACGTGGAGAGCGCGGCGGGGGAACCCGTGAGCCCCCGCCGCGCCCACGAAAAGCAGGAGCCCTAGAGGCCTTCCGCGTAAGCCGCGAAGGCGAAGGTCTCCTCGAGGGATCCGGGCCGCGGGACCGCGTCGGCGTTCCAGCCGAGGTCCCGGTCCAGCAGGACTTGCTCGATGAGCGGGTGCCACCGCTCATCGAGCACATTCAAGGCCCACAGCAGGGCGCCGCGCTTCGACTCCACCTCTCCCGTGTGGAGGGTGTAGAGCGTGCGGCAGTACGTCGAGACGATGTAGCGCTGCGTCCAGGCGTTGCCCATCGGCGCCCACTCGCGGATTCCGTCGAGGACGTGCGGCAGCTCGGCGCGCATCGACGACCGCAGCACGGAACCCGGCACCTCGTCGACCAGCGAGGTGATCGGCGGGCCGTCCAGCACGATGCCGTGGTGGCGCAGGATCCAGCGGGCGTGCGGGCTGTTGCAGTGGGTGTCCCAGACCAGGGTGCGGGTGCCGTGGTCGTTGAACAGCCACGGAACCCCGAGGCCCGCCACCGAGCGCAGCGACTCCACGTCGGCGTACGACCCCTCGATCTCCGTCGACCACCGGCCGGGGCGCAGCGGGATCTCGTCGTGCAGGGCGCGCAGTCCCGCCTCACGGGCGCCGGACGGCAGTGCGGTGCAGGCGACGACGAAGTCGCAGTCGCTGTGCTCGTCACCGGCGCCCAGGGCGAACGAGCCCTGGACGTAGGCGCCGACGTAGGTGGGGCCGAGGATCTCGCGCACGGACGAGACGAAGTCGGCGAGCAGCGCGTTCAGCTCGGGGAACGGCGTGGGCACCCGCGCACCGTAGCCAGCGCGACGCCGCCGGTCAGGCGATTTTGCCCAGCGCGACGCCGCCGGTCAGGCGATTTGCCCAGCGCGACGCCGCCGGGTCAGGCGATTTTGCCCAGCACGACGTCGAGCACCAGCACGGCGCCGGCCTTGTCCAGCGGGTCGTTGCCGTTGCCGCACTTGGGCGACTGCACGCACGACGGGCAGCCCATCGGGCACGCGCACGCGCTGATGGCCGCGCGAGTCGCCGACAGCCACGCCCTCAGGGCCGAGTGGCCGCGGTCGGCGAACCCCGCGCCGCCGGGGTGGCCGTCGTGGACGAACACCGTCGGCATGCCCGTGTCCGGGTGCACGGCCGTCGACACGCCGCCGATGTCCCACCGGTCGCAGGTCGCGAACAGCGGCAACAGGCCGATGGCCGCGTGTTCGGCGGCGTGCAGGGCGCCGGGGACCCGCTTCGGTTCGAGGCCCGCGGAGACCAGGAGCTGTTCGTCGACCGTGTACCAGACCGCCCTGGTCCGCAGCGACTGCTCCGGCAGGTCGAGGGGGATCTGGTCGAGGACCACGCCGGACGGCAGGCGGCGCAGGTAGCCGACCACCTGCGTCGTCACCTCCACCTCGCCCAGCGACACGGACACGCCGTCGAAATCGGTGCGTTCGAGCTCGCGCACCACCGTGATGTCCACGCAGTCGCGCGGCTGGGTCGTCCACTCCGGGTCTTCGCGGTGCACCAGGGCCAGGCCGCTGTCCAGGTCGAGCTCGTCGACGACGTACGCGCGGCCCTGGTGCAGGTAGACGGCGCCCGGATGCACCTGCCAGCAGGCCGATCCCGGGTCGACCGTGCCGAGCATGCGGCCGGAGTCGGCCTCCACGACGGCCACCTGGTCGCCGCCGGAGCCGCGGATGTCGACCCCGGCGTGCGGGCGGTCGTGCGAGGCCCAGTACCAGCCCGCCGGCCTGCGGCGCAGCAGCTTCTCGGCCACCAGCTCGGCCAGCACGGACTCCGCGAGCGGGCCGCCGAAGTCGTCCAGGCACGCGGGCGTGAGCGGCAGCTCGGACGCCGCGCACGCCAGCTGCGGGCCCAGCACGTACGGGTTCAGCGGGTCGAGCACCGTCGCCTCGACCGGGCGGTCCAGCACCGCCGCCGGGTTGTGCACGAGGTAGGTGTCCAACGGGTCGTCGCGCGCCACGAACACCACCAGCGCGCTGTCGCCCGACCTGCCCGCACGGCCCGCCTGCTGCCAGAACGACGCCAGCGTGCCCGGGAAACCGGCCACCACCACGGCGTCCAGCCCGGCGATGTCGACGCCGAGCTCCAGCGCGTTCGTGGTCGCGACGCCGAGCAGGTCGCCCGTGGACAGCGCCTTCTCGAGCTCCCGTCGCTCCTCGGGCAGGAACCCGCCCCGGTAGGCGGCCACCCGCGGCGGCAGCTCACCGTCCACTTCGGACAGGATGCGCTGGGTGCCGAGCGCCGTCAGCTCCGCGCCGCGGCGGGACCGCACGAAGGCGAGCGACCGCGCGCCCTCGACGACGAGGTCGGCGAGGATCCGCGAGGTCTCGGCGCCGGCCGAGCGCCGCACGGGCGCGCCGTTCTCACCCTCCAGAGAGGTCAGTGGCGGCTCCCACAACGCGACCGTGCGCGACGCACGCGGCGAGAAGTCGTCCACGACAGCGGAAACGGGAACACCGAGCAGGCGTTCGGCGGAAGAAGAAGGATCAGCCACTGTGGCCGATGCCAAAACGAAGATCGGATCGGCGCCGTATTTCCGCGCGACCCGGCGCAGCCGCCTCATCAACAACGCCACGTGCGACCCGAAAACGCCGCGGTAGGAATGGCACTCGTCGATCACCACGTACTTCAGCCGCCGGAAGAACCGCAGCCATTTCGGGTGCTGCGGAAGGATTCCGCGGTGCAGCATGTCCGGGTTGGTGAAGACCCAGTTCGCGTGGGCCTTGACCCAGTCGCGTTCGGCCATCGGGGTGTCACCGTCGTAGGCCGACGCGCGCACCCCCTTGATCCCCAGTTCCTCGAGCGACCGGAGCTGGTCCGCCCCAAGGGCTTTGGTGGGGGACAGGTACAGCGCCGTGGCCTTCGTGTCCGCCAAAAGAGTGGAAAGCACGGGAAGCTGGTAGGCGAGCGACTTGCCCGACGCGGTACCCGTCGCGAGCACCACGTGCCGGCCGGACCACGCGAGCGACGCCGCCTCGACCTGGTGCCGCCACGGCTCGCGCACACCCGTCTCCGCGAACGCCCCGACGACCGCGGGGGCCGCCCACGAAGGCCATTCGACGTGATCAGCCTGCCGCAACGGCAGATCGCGCGCGTGTGTGAGAGGTGACTCCCCGGCGGGCACTCCCGCCAGCACGCGGTCCAGCAACCGCCGTCCCTGATCCACCACGGGAGCGAGCTTCGCACACGGCACCGACACTTCCGGCCGGGCGTGCGCGACTTCCAGGGCGGATAACGGTGTGTGCACGCTTCGGAACGGTTCGTTGCCTCGTTGCAAGCAACCCCTAGACTCCCCGCTCATCGCATCCAATGAGGGATGCGTCACGTCGCGCGAGGGCGGCTGGTCTGCCTTGGCGCTGCACATGGCAACTCACCAGGAGGACGGATGTCCCGGCAATTCCTCGCGGAGAGCTTCGAGCTCTCCGGGGGTGATCGCGGCGTCGTAGCCGTGGTCGCCGTGGTCGCCCTGGCTGCTCTCGCCGTCGGGTATGTGCTGCTCAGGGAAGTGCTGGCCGCGGGCCAGGGCACCCCGAAGATGCAGGACATCGCCAAGGCGGTTCAGGAGGGCGCAGCGGCCTACCTCAACCGGCAGTTCCGCACGCTCGGCATTTTTGTCGTGGTCGTGTTCGTACTGCTGTTCGCGCTTCCGGCAGATGATCTGGCCGAGCGAATCGGTCGATCTTTGTTCTTCATCGTCGGTGCAGCGTTCTCGGCGACTATCGGCTACCTGGGCATGTGGTTGTCCACGCGCGCAAACGTTCGTGTCGCCGCCGCCGCGAACGAAGAAGGCGGTCGCGAAAAGGCGACGCGGATCGCGTTCCGCACCGGCGGCGTGGTCGGCATGACCACGGTCGGCCTCGGCCTCTTCGGTGCCGCGCTGGTCGTGTTCGTGTACACGGGGCAGGCCCCGAAGGTCCTGGAGGGCTTCGGCTTCGGCGCCGCGCTGCTCGCGATGTTCATGCGCGTCGGCGGCGGCATCTTCACCAAGGCCGCCGACGTCGGCGCCGACCTCGTCGGCAAGGTCGAGGTGGGCATCCCCGAGGACGACCCCCGCAACGCCGCCACCATCGCGGACAACGTGGGCGACAACGTCGGTGACTGCGCCGGCATGGCCGCGGACCTCTTCGAGTCCTACGCCGTGACGCTGGTCGCGTCGCTGATCCTCGGCACCGTCGCGTTCGGTGTGCAGGGCCTGCTGTTCCCGCTGATCGTCCCCGCGATCGGTGTGCTGACCGCGATCATCGGCGTCTACACGACGAAGGCGAAGGTGGGCGAGAGCGGCCTCACGGCCATCAACCGCTCCTTCTACATCTCCGCGGTCATCTCCGCGGTGCTGTGCACGATCGCCGCCTTCTCCTACCTGCCGAGCTCCTTCGCGGACCTCCGCGGCGTCAGCGACGCGGTCAAGGCCACCAGCGGCAACCCGCAGCTGATCGCGGCCGTCGCGGTGATCATCGGCATCGTGCTCGCGGGCGTCATCCTCTGGCTGACCGGCTACTACACCGGCACCGACCACAAGCCGGTCAAGGAGGTCGGCGAGACCTCGCTGACCGGTGCGGCCACGGTCATCCTGTCCGGCATCTCGGTCGGTTTCGAGTCGGCCGTCTACACGGCGCTGGTCATCGGTGCCGCCGTCTACGGCGCGTTCCTGCTGTCCGGTTCCGTCGTCGTGGCGCTGTTCGCGATCGCGCTGGCCGGCTGCGGTCTGCTCACGACCGTCGGCGTCATCGTCGCGATGGACACCTTCGGCCCGGTCTCCGACAACGCGCAGGGCATCGCCGAGATGTCCGGTGACGTGCACGGCGAGGGCGCGCAGATCCTCACCGAGCTCGACGCGGTCGGCAACACGACCAAGGCCATCACCAAGGGCATCGCGATCGCGACGGCCGTGCTCGCCGCGACGGCGCTGTTCGGGTCCTACCAGGACGCGATCACGCAGGCCCTGGTCAAGGTCGGCAACGTCGCGGGCGACCTGCCCGTGTCGTTCAGCAACCTGGTGTTCAGCCCGAACGTGCTGGTCGGTGTCGCCATCGGTGCCGCCGTCGTGTTCATGTTCTCGGGCCTCGCGGTCAACGCCGTGACGCGCGCCGCCGGCGCCATCGTGTTCGAGGTGCGCCGCCAGTTCCGCGAGAACCCGGGCATCATGGACTACTCGGTGAAGCCGGAGTACGGCAAGGTCGTCGACATCTGCACCAGGGACTCGCTGCGCGAGCTGGCGACCCCCGGCCTGATGGCCGTGCTCGCCCCGATCGCCGTCGGCTTCGGCCTCGGCGTCGGCCCGCTGGCCGGGTACCTGGCCGGTGCGATCGCGACCGGCACGCTGATGGCGGTGTTCCTGGCCAACTCCGGTGGCGCCTGGGACAACGCGAAGAAGCTGGTCGAGGACGGCAACCACGGTGGCAAGGGCTCCGACGCCCACGCCGCGACGGTCATCGGCGACACCGTCGGCGACCCGTTCAAGGACACCGCCGGCCCGGCCATCAACCCGCTGCTCAAGGTGATGAACCTGGTCTCGGTGCTGATCGCGCCCGCCATCGTCACCTTCTCGATCGGTGACAGCGCGTCCGACCCGATCCGCATCGCGATCGCCGTGGTCGCGGCACTGATCATCGTCGGCGCGGTCGTCGTGTCGAAGCGCCGCGGCACCTCGATCACGGACACCCCCGCGGAGACCGTGAGCAACGGCGCCGCTTAGTCCCGCACCTGGGATCGGGGTACGTTCGGGTCTTCCCCCGACGTACCCCGACCTAGGAGTTCCGACATGAGGCGCAGCCTCGTCGCCACTGCCGTTGCCGCCGCCCTCGCGCTGGCCGGGTGCACCAACGGTGGCAACTCCGGCACCTCCGCGACGCCCACCAGCGGCGCCGCCTCCGCCGACGCCGTCGCCTACATGGACAAGGTCTGCGGCGCCGCCTCCGAGTTCGCCAAGATCGAGAAGACCGCCCCGAAGCTCGACTCGACGGACTCCACCAAGCTCAAGGCCGACATGGCCGCCTACATGGGCCAGCTCGCCGACGCCTTCACCAAGTCCGCGGAGGGCCTGAAGAACGTCGGCCCGTCGCCCGTCGCGGGCGGCGAGGAGGCCGTGAACAAGATGGCCGAGACCTTCACCTCGCTCGGTGCCGTCTTCGCCGACTCCAAGGCGAAGATCGAGCAGGCCGACGCCAACAACGCCACCGGTGGCCTGCAGGCCGCGGGAGAGGCCATCGCGAAGCTCTCCGAGCTCGCCGACCCGTTGCGCGACCTCAAGGGCGTCCCCGAGCTGCAGAAGGCCACGCAGACGGCACCGAAGTGCCAGGAGATGCAGCGCCTCAACGTCACGCCCACGAGCTGATGCGCCGCACAGCCGCCGCACTCGTGTCCGGGTGCCTGCTCACGCTCACCGCCTGCACCGGCGGGGGTTCGTCCACGCCTTCGTCGGCTCCCGGCGAGGCCGACGTCGTCGCGTGGATGGACAAGGTCTGCGCCGCGGTCGGCCCCACCTCGAAGCTCCTGGCCGACGAGCCGAAGTTCGACCTGACCGACCAGGCCGCGCTCAAGTCCGGCCTGTCGGACTGGCTCGGCACCAAGGTGTCCTCGGTCGAGAAGTCGATCAACGAGCTCAAGGCGCTCGAGGACGGTCCGCACCCGAAGTCGAAGGAGCTGGTCGGCACGGCCGAGAGCGGCCTGGGGCAGGTCAGGACCCTGCTCGCGGACGCGAAGTCGAGGGTCGACTCGGCGGCCGACGAGACGCAGATCGTCACCGCCTTCACCGAGATGGCCACCAAGGCCTCGGAGATGGACGCACAGGCCTCCAACGTGCAGCGCAAGCTGGGCGAGACGGGCCTCGCCGCGGCCGCGCAGAAGGCGGGCAACTGCAAGGACCTGGAACTCTCGGCGTCCTCGGCACCGACCTCATGACCGCACGACGACTGACCGCAGCCGTCCTGGCCACCCTGGTCCTGGCCGGCTGCGGTTCGGACGAGGACGAACCGCTCTCCGACGCCCAGGCCGGCTGGGTCGACGCGTTCTGCACCGGCCTGCTGCCCGGCAAGAAGGCCGGCCAGGAGCTCACGGCGCAGGACCCGGCCGACCCGGCGGCGGTCAAGACCGCCTACCTGAAACTCGTCACGGCCAACTCCACCGCGCTCACCGCCGCCGGGAAGAAGCTCGGCGAACTCGGCCCGCCCTCCGACGAACTGAAGGACGTCCACGAACGGCTGACGAAGTACGTCGGGGAGTCCGCGCGGTCCTACGCGGCCGCGGAGGCCCCGGTGAAGGCGCTCGAGCCCGACGCAGGGTTCTGGGACGCCGCCGAGAAGGTCCTGGCCGACACGTCGCAGGTCAGCAAGCCGGAGGACCTGCGGGCGACGTTCGACGCGCTCGAGAAGTCGCCCAAGTACGCGGCCGCGATGGGCAAGACGAAGTCGTGCCAGGAGCTGCAGACCGGCAGCCAGAGCTGACCGCTCGTTCGGCGCAGTCCCAAGCGCACCACTGGTCACAGTCGAACGTCTGTTCTACCCTGTGGGCCGTGGTGGGGCAGTTGTCCTTCTTCTCGGCCGAGGCGCGCACGCCGGCCAAGGCGGACCTCGCCGGCTTCCTCTGCGGGCCGGGCCAGGCCGTCAGCTTCGCGCGCGGCACGGCGGCCCGCGTGTACGTCGAGCTGCGCGACGAGTGGCGCTACCGGCCGCTCAAGCAGGCGTGCGACGAGCGCGGCGTCACGTCCGAGCTGTGCGTGAACGAGGAGGGCACGCGGTTCGTCCGCACGCCGTTCCGCACCGATCTCACCCCTCTGGCCGCCCGCTGGCTGGACGGATCGACCAAGACCGTGCCGGACGAGTTCGAGCTGAACGGAGCAGTGCTGCGCGTGTGGGCACTAGCGGCCGGCAGCTGGATGGAGTCCGCGTACCTCCTCGGTTTGGACCCCAACGCGCCGCAGACACACCTGCCGTTGCAAAATGCCCTGCTCGCATCCGGACTTCCGTGCACCCTGGTGGGGGCTCCGGCGTTGCGGGTGACGGGCCGGCGGAGGCTGGCGCGGCTCGCTGAGCTGGTCGGAAGCCCTCCGCACGGGGTGGCGTGCAGCACCTGGCCGGCGGCCTGAACGGGCCGTCAGGCATGGTTGTGTCACTCTGTCTCGTCGTACAGGCGGCGCGGATGGTGTGCTTTTCGGCCGACGCTGGGCAACACTGGCGGGCCTGGGAACCGGGTTTGGAAGAGAGCGGGACGGCGAGTGGCTGGATCGACACGAACGAGAAAGAGCAGCGGAGGAGCGGGTGCGACCCGGCGATTGGTGATCGTCGAGTCGCCCACGAAGGCGCGCAAGATCGCCTCCTACCTCGGCGCCAACTTCGTCGTGGAGTCCTCCAGGGGACACATCCGGGACCTGCCGCGCGGTGCCGCCGACGTCCCCGCCAAGTTCAAGGGCCAGGCCTGGGCCCGGCTCGGCGTCGACGTCGACCACGACTTCGAGCCCCTCTACGTGGTCTCCGCCGACAAGAAGTCGCTGGTCACCGAGCTCAAGGAAGCGTTGAAGGACGTCGACGAGCTCTACCTCGCGACAGACGGTGACCGCGAGGGCGAGGCCATCGCGTGGCACCTGCTGGAGACGCTCAAGCCGAAGGTCCCGGTCCGCCGGATGGTGTTCCACGAGATCACCGAGTCCGCGATCCAGGCCGCCGCCGCCAACCCCCGCGACCTCGACCAGGACCTGGTCGACGCCCAGGAGACCCGCCGCATCCTCGACCGCCTCTACGGCTACGAGGTCAGCCCGGTCCTGTGGAAGAAGGTCATGCCGAAGCTCTCGGCGGGCCGCGTGCAGTCCGTGGCGACCCGGCTGGTCGTGGAGCGCGAACGCGAGCGCATGAAGTTCGTGAGCGCGAGCTACTGGGACATCTCCGCGCAGATGGACGCCGGTGAGAAGGCCACGCCGCGCCAGTTCGGCGCACGGCTCGTCGCCGTCGACGGCACCCGTCTCGCCACCGGCCGCGACTTCGGCTCCGACGGCAAGCTCACCGGCAGGGCCGAGGTGGTCGTGCTGGACGAGGCGCAGGCCAGGGCCATCGCGACCGGGCTGCAGAACGCGCCGGTCAAGGTCTCCTCGGTCGAGGAGAAGCCGTACACGCGCAAGCCGTACGCGCCGTTCATGACCTCGACGCTGCAGCAGGAGGCGGGCCGCAAGCTGCGCTTCTCCGCCGACCGCACGATGCGCACGGCGCAGAAGCTGTACGAGAACGGCTACATCACCTACATGCGAACCGACAGCACCACGCTGTCGGAGACGGCCATCAACGCCGCCCGCACGCAGGCCACCGATCTCTACGGCGCCCAGTACGTCGCGGACAAGCCGCGCCAGTACACGCGCAAGGTCAAGAACGCGCAGGAGGCCCACGAGGCGATCAGGCCGGCGGGAGAGGTCTTCCGCACGCCCGGCCAGGTGGCCTCCGAGCTCGACTCCGACGAGTTCAAGCTCTACGAGATGATCTGGCAGCGCACGATCGCGTCCCAGATGGCCGACGCGCGGGGCAACACGACCAGCGTGCGCATCCAGGGCACGGCCGCGACGGGCCAGGAGGTCACGTTCGCCGCGTCCGGCCGCACGATCACGTTCGCGGGCTTCCTCAAGGCCTACGTCGAGACCGTCGACGCCGAGGCGGGCGGTGAGTCCGACGACGCCGAGTCGCGCCTGCCGCAGCTGGTCAAGGACCAGGACCTGACGATCGCGGAGCTGTCCGCGGACGGCCACACCACTTCGCCGCCCTCGCGCTTCACCGAGCCGTCGCTGATCAAGACGATGGAGGAGCTCGGCATCGGCCGCCCCTCCACCTACTCGTCGATCATCAGCACCATCCAGGACCGCGGCTACGTGTGGAAGAAGGGCGCGGCGCTGGTCCCGTCCTGGGTCGCGTTCGCCGTGGTCGGGCTGCTGGAGCAGCACTTCGGCCGCCTGGTCGACTACGACTTCACCGCCGCGCTGGAGGACGAGCTCGACGGCATCGCCGCGGGCCGGCAGGGCCGCACGAACTGGCTGTCCGGCTTCTACTTCGGCGGCAGCGTCGGCCCGGACGGCTCGATCGGCCGCTCCGGCGGCCTGAAGAAGCTGGTCGGCACGGGCGTCGAGGACATCGACCCGCGCGCGGTCAACTCGATCCCGCTGTTCAGCGACGACGAGGGCCGCACGGTCGTGGTCAGGGTCGGCCGGTTCGGGCCGTACCTGGAGCGCGAGGTCGACGAGGCCGCGCAGCGCGCGAACCTGCCGGACGACCTGGCGCCCGACGAGCTGACCAGCGAGATCGCCGAGAAGCTCTTCTCGACGCCGCAGGAGGGCCGGTCCCTGGGCACCGACCCGGTCTCGGGCAACGAGATCGTGGCCAAGGAGGGCCGCTTCGGGCCGTACGTGACCGAGGTGCTGCCCGAGCCCGCCGAGAACGGCACGGCGAAGTCGAAGGCGAAGGCCCCGAAGCCGCGCACCGGCTCGCTGTTCAAGTCGATGGCGCTCGACTCGGTGACGCTCGACGACGCGCTGAAGCTGCTCTCGCTGCCCCGCGTGGTCGGCAAGGACCCGGAGACGGGCGCCGAGATCACCGCGCAGAACGGCCGTTACGGCCCGTACCTGAAGAAGGGCACGGACTCGCGGTCGCTCACGGACGAGTCGCAGATCTTCACCGTCACGCTCGAAGAGGCGCTGAAGATCTACTCGGAGCCGAAGAAGCGCGGTCGCGCGGCCGCCGCACCGCCGTTGCGCGAGATGGGCAACGACCCGGTGTCCGGCAAGCCGATGGTGATCAAGGAAGGCCGGTTCGGCCCGTACGTCACCGACGGTGAGGCGAACGCGTCGCTGCGCAAGACCGACAGCGTCGAGTCGATCACCGACGAGCGGGCGGCCGAGCTGCTGGCCGAGAAGCGCGCCAAGGGGCCGGTCAAGAAGAAGGCCCCGGCCAAGAAGGCCACGACGACCGCGAAGAAGCCCGCGGCCAAGAAGGCTCCCGCGAAGTCCAAGAGCTGAGCTGCCAGGAGGTGGCGGTGCCGAACTCCGAATTCGGTCCGGACGGGACACAGGCCCCGCCGCCTCCCCGGCTGTACCCCGACCCGTTGGCGGGTCTGGTGACCGCCTCCACGTGGGTCGCTCCGCAGTGGACGGCGGCGTCTCCGACGTCACGTGTGTCCGTGCCGACACCGCCGGAGCCGGCCGAGGACGTGCGCCAGGCCCTCTGGGCGCAGATGCAGCAGGAGCGGGGCCGCCCGCGCGGCCGGCAGCAGCGAGCTCCCCAGCGGCAGCCGGGCCCACCGCCGCAGCAGTGGGCTCCGATGGCGCAAGTGCCTGCGCCGCAACAACAACAGCAGGTCAAACCCGCCAGCGGCGTGGC
The DNA here is from genome assembly GCF_042725365.1 of Lentzea sp. NPDC060358. Lineage (NCBI taxonomy): Bacteria > Bacillati > Actinomycetota > Actinomycetes > Pseudonocardiales > Pseudonocardiaceae > Lentzea > Lentzea sp. NPDC060358. The sequence continues at coordinate 52,790 of NZ_JBHXCW010000023.1, forward strand.
CGCGTTCATCGGCTGCCTGATCGTGATCGGGTTCTTCGTCCTGGTGCTGCTGGTCATCCTCGGGGCGATCTTCGGCGGGTAACGCTGAGAGTCCGCCGACTTCACCCACCACATCCGGTTACGCTGACCGCACGGGGTTGGGCTGATAGGGGTGACTGAAATTCAGGACGCGGACACACCGGTGACCGAGGCAGGCCAGGCAGGGCAGGCCCAGTCCAGCGTGTCCACGGTCCACCGGCTTCGCTCGGTACTCGCCATCAGGCCGTTCCGCAGGTTGTGGCTGGTCACGTACCTGTGCAGCGTCGGTGACTGGCTGTCACTGCTCGCGCTGACGGGCCTCGTCTCCGAGATGATGAACAGCTACCAGTGGCAGTCGTTCGCGCTGTCGCTGGTGGTGCTCACCCAGCTGCTGCCCGGCATCCTCTTCGCGCCCATCGGCGGCGTGCTCGCGGACAAGTTCGACCGCCGCAAGGTCATGGTCGTCTGCGACGTCCTGCGCGGGTCGCTGTTCATCTCGATCGCGCTGATCGGCTCGCCGGTCTGGCTGTTCGTGGCGAACTTCCTGGTGGGCTGCTGCGCGATGCTCTGGATCCCCGCCAAGGAGTCGGCGGTCCCGAACCTGCTGCGCCGCCCCGACCAGGTCGAGTCGGCGAACCAGCTCGGCCTGGTGATGACCTACGGCATCTCCACCATCAGCGGTTTCGGCCTGTACTCGCTGATCTCGGGCATCCCCGGCTACCTGAACATGCAGGGCGGGAACCTCGAGTTCCGCATCGCGACGATCGCGGTGATCATCAACGGCCTGCTCTACTTCACGTCCGCGATCCTGATCGCGACCAGGCTGCCCGAGCTCTCCGGCCGCGTGGCGGCGCAGAAGAAGGAGATCGACGCCGACAAGCCCGGCTTCGTCGCGATGTTCCGCGACGGCCTGCGGTTCGCCGGCCGGACGCCGCTGGTCAGGGGCCTCGTCATCGGCATGATCGGCGCGTTCGCCGCGGCCGGTGTCGTGATCGCGACGGCGAAGCTCTACGCCCAGTCGCTGCTGGGCGGCGCGTCGACGTTCGGCCTGCTCTTCGTGGCCGTGTTCGCCGGTCTGGCGATCGGCATGGCGACGGCGCCGCGCCTGGCCCGCCGCCTGGCCTACAACCGCCTGTTCGGCGTCACGATCGTCGGGGCCGGCGTCACGCTGGTCCTGGTCGCGCTGGCCCCGCACCTGTGGATCGCGCTGCTGATGGTGATGCTGGTCGGCGCGTGCGCCGGCGTGGCGTTCCTGACCGGCCTGACGATCGTGGGTTCGCAGGTCGAGGACGACATGCGCGGCCGCACGGTCGCGCTGATCCAGTCGTTGCTCAAGGTCGTGCTGTTCGGTGCCTCGGCCGGTGCCCCGCTGCTGGTCGCGCTGCTGCAGAAGCGCACGATCAGCGTCTTCGGCCACCCGATGGAGGTCGACGCGACCCGTCCGGTGATGCTCGGCGGCGCCGCGATCGCGATCGTCCTGGGCCTCGTCGCGTACCGGCAGATGGACGACCGCCGGGAGGAGCCGGTGCTGTCGTCGCTGTTCGCGGCGCTGCGCGGCCGCCGGTCCACCAAGGGCCTGCTGATCGCGGTCGAGGGCGACACCCGTGAGGACACGTCCGTGCAGGCCCGCCGTCTGGCCGCGGCGTTGCGCGCGGAGGGCCTCGACGTGCTGCTGGCCGCCGATCCCGAGCACGACGAACGCCGTCTGCGCACGATGCTGTCCTCCGCCGAACTGGCGGGCGTGCGCGCGCAGGCCCTCGTGGCCGCCGCGGTGCGTGCCGATGTCGTCGAACGGCAGGTGCGTCCGGCGTTGGACGAGGGTTCCGTCGTCGTGATGGAGCGCTACGTCGACTCGCCGCTGGCGCACTTCAGCGCGACCTCCACGCTGGAGCACCAGGAGCTCGAAGGCCTGGTCGACTGGGCCACCGGCCGCCTGCGCCCCGACCTCACGATCCTGCTCGACCGCCCCAACGCCGACGGCAGGGCGATCGGCCTGGAGCACCACTGGCGCGTCCAGCGGCTGCTGAGCGAGATGGCCGCCGCCGACCCCGACCGCTACGTCGTGGTGGAGGCGGAGGGCGACGCGGACGCCATCGCCGACCGGGTCCGCTCGGCCGTCCTCCCGCTGCTCGCGACGCGCAAGCGCCCGGTCCCCGAAGCCGCCGCCCCGACGCTGTGACCCGTCCGCCCGCTGGGAGACTGGACCCATGAGCGTGTGGGACGAGGTGGTCGGCCAGCCCGAGGCGGTGGCGACCCTGTCCGCGGCGGCCGAAGCCGCGGCCGTGATCGTCGCGGGAGGCACTCCCGCCCCCGGCGTGATGACCCACGCCTGGCTCTTCACCGGCCCGCCCGGCTCCGGCCGTTCGTCCACCGCCCGCGCGTTCGCCGGCGCGTTGCAGTGCGTGGTGACCGACGACCGCCCGGGCTGCGGCGAGTGCAACGGCTGCCGCACGACGTTGCACGGCACCCACGCCGACGTGCGGGTCGTGGCGCCGGAGGGCCTGTCGATCTCGGTCGCCGAGATGCGGTCGCTGGTGCAGATCTCCGCCCGCCGCCCCACGTCGGGACGCTGGCAGGTGGTGATCATCGAGGACGCCGACAGGTTGACCGAAGGCGCCGCGAACGCCCTGCTCAAAGCCGTCGAGGAGCCGCCGGAGCGCACGGTCTTCCTGCTGTGCGCGCCATCCGACCACCCCGACGACGTGTCGGTGACCATCCGCTCGCGGTGCCGGCTCGTGTCGCTGGGCTCGCCCCGGCTCGCGGCCATCGCCTCGGCGCTGGAGCACGTGGACGGGGTCCCGCCGGAGATGGCGCAGTGGGCGGCCTCGGTGTGCGGCGGGCACGTCGGCAGGGCCCGGCGGCTGGCCGTCGACGAGCAGTCCCGCGCCCGCCGCGAGTCCGTGCTGCGGATCCCGCTCGCGCTGCGCCGGCCCGCGGACGTCTTCACCTGCGCCGACGAGCTGATCAAGGCGGCGGAGGAGGACGCCTCCACGGCCAACGAGGCGCGCAACGAGGCCGAGCGCGAGGCCCTGGAGACCGCGATGGGCGCCGGCGGCACCGGCAAGGGCACCGCGGCCGCCACCCGTGGCGCCAAGGGCGCGTTGAAGGACCTGGAGAAGCGGCAGAAGTCGCGGGCCACCCGGACCCAGCGCGACTCGCTCGACATGGCCCTGGTGGACCTGGCGGGCTTCTACCGCGACGCCCTGGTGACCAAGACCGGGTCCGAGGCCGCGCTGATGCACCCGGACCGCGCGGGCGACTCGCGGACCGCCGCCGCCACGTGGTCGGCGGAGTCGATCCTGCGGCGGCTGGAGGCCGTGCTGTCGTGCCGCGAGGCCATCGAGGTCAACGTGAAGCCGCGGATCGCCGTCGAGGCCATGGTGACGACGCTGCACCGGGGCTGACGGGTGACCCCGGAGACGACCGGGCGGGACCTGGACCGGTTGATCGCCGAGTTCCGCGCGAGGGCGCACGCGTTGGTGGCCGCCCTGCCGGACCCGGACGTCGACGACGACATCCCGGGCGAGGTCGAGGTCGGCGGGCAGCGGTGGTGGGTCCACTGGCACGACCCGCACTTCTGCTGCGAGAACGACGACGGCGTGGTCGTGGAGGCGCACATCTACGACCCCGACCTGCTCGACCCGTGGTTCCTGCTCCAGTACGCGAAGACCGCCGGCGGGCACGACGCCGTCGTGGCGGCGTGCCTCGGCGGCTTCAGCGACATGGTCGCCCTGCTCCGGGGGCGCTGAGCTGCGTCAATTCTTCTTCGCGCGCCGGACGGGCAGCGCCGCGAAGATCACCACTCCCGCGAGCAGCAGCCCCGTGCCGGTCCAGAACAGCGGAACCGACTGGTAGGCGGCGTTGGTGTAGGCGAGCGGCGGCGCCTTCTTCGGCGGCGCGGCCTGCCCGCCGGGCTGCCCCGGCACGGTCGGCTCCGGCGCCGTCCCGCAGACCACCCCGCCCTGCGGCGCGGCGGCCCGCACGATCTGCTCGCCCAGCGAGACCTGCGCGAGCGCCGACGGCAGGTTCGGCAGCTTGAGCTTGTCCGTGGGCAGCAGCTGCACGTCGAGCATCCGCGCGGTCGCCCCGAGCTGGAAGCCGCTGAACCCGCTGCCGGTGAAGCCGGACTTCTTCTCGGTGAGCCCGGCGATCTGCAGCCTGACCACGACCAGGTCGAGCAGCAGCGGCACGTCGAAGCTGGGGTGCGCGGCGTCGAGCGTGCCCAGTTCCTCGCCGTTCTGGCTGACCTTGAGCACCGGTGCCGTGTAGCTGATCTTCGACGAGGCCTCGTCGCCGGTCGACGTGGCGGTGAGCGTGGGCGGGCTGACGACGTCGATCTTGACGCCTCCGGCCAGCTCCACGCTGACCGCCCGCATCGTCGAGGTGGACTCGACCGCCTTGGTGGCGCTGCCGGGCACGTCGACGAGCCGCACCGACGAGGTGGCCTCGAACGTGTCGGGAACGCTGACGAGGCTGGTCTTGGCGGGCAACGGCACCTCGGCCGGCAGTGCACTCAGCACCTCGAGCCCGGCCAGCGAGGTCCGCGCCGTGGCCAGCGGACTGACGCACGGCCCGAGCTTGTCGTCCCACCGCGCCTGCACGCTGCCGTTGAGCACCCGCAGGCTGCCGAGCGGGGTCTGAGGAATCGGCAGCCCACCGGCCGTGGGCTGCGGGTTGTCCGGAATGGCGGTCTGCACCAGCGTTCCCGGCGTCTGCGGAGCCCTCCCGGCCACCGCGAACCCGAAGGGACTGGCCTGCGTCACCACCCGCTCGGTGGTCAGGAACGCCTCGGTGTTGACCTGAGCGCTCGCCAGCCCGAGCCCGAGCTCCGTGACCGACTGCTTGGGCAGCTGCTCACCCAGCCCCGGCAGGATCGTGCTGGTGGGCACTCCCTGCGGCCCGAGCCGGATGACGCCGAGCCCGGTCCCCGCGTCCCCGACGGCGTGTGCCGGCGACTGCGGCCCGTTGGGCGCGGACACGGGCGGCTGGTTCGGGTCACGCGGCCCCGGCACCGGCGTGGTGGGGGGCTGCGCGAGCGCGGGGGCGGCGACGAGCGCGAGCAGCACCCCGGCGAGCGGCACGGACCAAGATCGGCGCATGGACCCTCTCCTCGGCGGCTGGGAGGCGGTGACGTCGGTCACGGTCCGTCCAACGAGGCCGCCCCCCGTGAGTGACGGGTCCTCGGGTGCGCTATGGTTATCGCGTCTCGCCGCCTTAGCTCAGTCGGCCAGAGCGGCTCACTCGTAATGAGCAGGTCATCGGTTCGATTCCGATAGGCGGCTCGGTGAGACGGAAGGGCCACCTCACACCTTACCAGTCCCATCATCAGTTATAATC
>NZ_JBHXCW010000024.1:0-58063 GCF_042725365.1 Lentzea sp. NPDC060358
CTCGGCGGGCTCCCGAGCCGCCACACCGGTCCACCCGGACCCGTGCTCCCTCCGGGGGCACGGGTTTTCGGTGTGCGAGGGCCGGGTGTTCGGGTCCGGCTCCCCGGTGGTCACGGGGTCGTGATGACCTGGCCCGCCCACGACAGGCCGCCACCGAACGCGAACAGCAGCACGGGCTGACCCGACGGGAGTTCCCCGCGCTCCACCATCTTCGACAGTGCGAGCGGCACCGACGCGGCGGAGGTGTTGCCCGAGACCACGACGTCGCGGCCGATCACGGCGGTGTCGGACAGCTTCAGCTTGCGGGTCATCGCCTCGATGATGCGGAGGTTGGCCTGGTGCGTCACGACGCCCGCCAGGTCCGTGGTGGCGATGCCCGCGCGTTCGCAGGCCTGCGTGGCGATGGCCGGGAGTTCGCTCGTGGCCCAGCGGAAGACGGCCTGGCCCTCCTGGGCGAAGCGCGGCTGCCACTCGTCCACCAGGCGGACGGCGTTGCCGCGGGACGGGTCCGAGCCCCAGGTCACCGGGCCGATGCCCGGGGTGTCCGCGGTGCTGATGACGGCCGCGCCCGCGCCGTCGCCCAGGAGGATGCACGAGGAGCGGTCGGTCCAGTCGACGAGGTCCGACATCTTCTCGGCGCCGATGACCAGGGCGTGCCGGGCCGCGCCCGCGCGGATCGTGTGGTCCGCGGTGGCGAGGGCGGTGCAGAAGCCCGCGCAGGCGTTGTTCAGGTCGAAGCAGACCGGGGACGGGATCGACAGGCGGGCCGCCACCTGGGCCGCGATCGACGGGGAGCGGTCCTTGGCCGAGCAGGTGGCCACGATCACCTGGCCGATGTCGGACGGGGCCAGGCCGGACGCGGCCAGGGCCTTCGCGCCCGCTTCGGAGGCCATGTCCGCCACGGACTCCGTCTCGGAGGCGATGCGGCGGGTCGAGATGCCCGTGCGCTGGAGGATCCACGCGTCGTCGGTGTCGACCATCTGCTCCAGGTCGGCGTTGGTCAGCACCCGTTCGGGCTGGTGGTGGCCTAGCGCTACGAGGCGGGATCCGGACACGGGTGCTCCTTCGGCGAGGCTGGCCCTGGTTGCGACGCGGCGAATATAGCAACCGATCGGTCGGTAGCTAAAGGGCCCGTAGACTGAGGTGATGAGCCCGCGCCGATCCGTTGCCGACACGCTGGCGACCCGGCAGCGCATCCTCGACCGCAGTCTCGCCATCGCCTCGGCCGAGGGGCTGGAGGGGTTGACGATCGGGCGGCTCGCGGCGGAGCTCGGGATGAGCAAGGCCGGGCTGCTCGGGCACTTCGGCACCAAGGAGGCGTTGCAGCTCGCCGTCGTCGACCAGGCCGCGGAGGTGTTCCAGCGCGAGGTGCCGCGCAAGGTCAAGCAGATGCCGTCGGGACTGACGCGGCTCAGGGCCGTCACCGAGGCGTGGGTGTCGTACCTCGAACGCAACGTGCTGCCCGGCGGCTGCTTCTTCACGGCGGCGACGGCCGAGTTCGACGGGCGCAGCGGGCCGGTGCGCGACGCGCTGGCCGGCATGAACGCGTTGTGGCGCAGGGATCTGCGCATCCACATCCGGCGGGCGGTGCGCGACGACGAGCTGCCGCGGGACACCGACGTCGACCAGCTCGTCTACGAGATCCTCGGCGTCATGCTGGCGCTCAACCACTTCCTGCAGCTGGAGCACGACCCGGCCGCACCACGCCGGGCCCGTCAGGCGCTCGCGCGGCTGCTCACGAAGTGATCCACGACCGCGGCGACCTCTGACGGCTTCTCGGCGACCATGCCGTGCGTCGCGTCGATCTCGTGCACCTCGACGTTCGGGCACACGACCGGCAGGTCGCGGCGCAGCCCCGCGCGGTGCGCAGGACCGAGGTGATCGAGCGGTCCGGGCGCGTGACCCTCTCCAGCTGGGCGGTGAAAACGTCGTGCAGCTTGGCCAGGTCCGCGCGGAGCCGGTCGTCGGGCAGACCCGCGTAGTGCGCCGGACCGGTGGTGGCGGAATGGTGCCCGTCCAGGCTGATCGCGGCGGGGCACTCCGGGTGCCGCACCGCCTACAGGCCCGCGAGGATGCCGCCGAGGGAGTGGCCGACGACAACCGGGTTCTCCAGTCCGAAGTGGACCGCGGTGTCATCGAGGTCGTTCGGTGCCGTGCTCCTGAGCCGCCGGCCTCACCGCTGTCTCCTCAGTCCGAGCCGCGCGCGGATCGACTCGACGGTCACGCCGCCGTCGGTGTGGCGCACGAGCTTGTTGCGGTTGACCAGGTCGTGGACGCCCTGGCGGGTGATGCCGAGCATCGCGCCCGCCACCCCGAACGACACGCCCTCCTTGCTGGGGTGGCCGACCCGCCGGGCGGACACGCGGCCCAGCGGCGTCGCCCACCACGCGTCGGGCGGGTCGAACGGGACGTCGCCGGGGTGCAGGACGGCCATCAGCCGCACCGCCGTCTGCCGGGCCACGGTGTCGTCCTGGCCGAGCAGCTGCGCCGCCCACATCTCCGCGTCGGCCTCGGCCGACTGCCGCAGGCCGGCGAGATCCGCTTGCGGCAGCAGGATTTCCAGCGGGTCGAGCAGCCGGCTCGTGACGAGCCGGATCAGGTCGTCCCGCAGGTCCACGTGCTCCGAGGTGGTCGCCACTGGAGAGACGATAGCAAGTACTTGACGGTCTTCGTCAAGTAGCTGGGAGGTGGTTACGATCGGCGGCGTGGAGTTCCGGGTGCTCGGGCCGGTGGAGTGCCGCGCCGACGACGGTGCGCGTCTGGGCCTCGGGCCGCCCCAGCAGCGGGCCGTCCTCGCGCTGCTGCTCGCCCAGCCGGGACGGGTGCTCCCGGCCGACCGGCTGATCAGCGCGCTCTGGGACGACGCGCCGCCCAGAACGGCGCTCAAGAACCTGCAGGTCTACGTCTACCAGCTGCGCAAGGTCGTCGGCTCCCGGCTGCGGTCGCGCCCGCCCGGCTACCTCATGGACGTCGGTCCCGCCGAGCTCGACCTCACCCGGTTCACCGGCCTGCTCGACGTCGCCCGCCGCGAACGCGCGCCGCAGCGCTACCGGGAGGCGCTCGCGCTGTGGCGCGGGCCGGCGCTCGCCGACCTCGCCGCGGCCGGGCTGCTGCGCGGAGTCGTTGCGCGGCTGGAGGAACTGCGCCTGGCCGCACGGGTCGAGTGCGCTGCGGCGGAGCTCGAACTGGGGCGGCACGCCGAGGTCGTCGCGGACCTGGCGGAGTGGGTGCGCGAACACCCGCTGGACGAACGGCTGCGCGAGCTGCAGATGCTCGCGCTGCTGCGCGCCGGGCGGCCCGCGGAGGCGCTCGCCGCCTTCCGGGAGTGCCGCCGGGTGCTGCTCGACGAGCTCGGGGTCGAGCCGGGGGAGTCGTTGCGGCGGGTGCAGGCCGAGGTGCTGCGCGCGAAACCCGTTGGTGCGGCGGCGATCCGGCAGCTGCCGCCGGACGTGGCCGGGTTCACCGGGCGGGCGCGCGAGCTCGGGCTGGTCCGGGCGCGGCTGCGCGGCGACGGGGTCGCGGTGTGCGTGATCAGCGGCCCGGCCGGGTCCGGCAGGTCGGCGCTCGCGGTCCGGGCGGCGCACGAGAGCGCGTCCGGGTTCCCGGACGGCCTGCTCCGCGCGGACCTCTCCGACGGCGCGTCCGGTCGGGTGCTGAGCCGGTTCCTGCGCGCGCTCGGTGAACGGCCCGGCGACGAGGAGGCGGTGCGCTACCGGTCGGCCACGGCGTCCCGGCGGCTGCTCGTGGTGCTCACCAACGTCGCCACGGCCGCCCAGGTGCGGCGGTTGCTGCCCACCGGTCCCGGCTCGGCCGTGCTCATCACGTCACGGCGCCCGCTCGCGTCGTTGAGCGGCGCGGCGCACGTGCGGCTCGGCGGCCTGCCCGTCGAGGAGGCCGTCCGGTTGCTCGGAACGGACTCGGCGGAACTCGTGCGCTGGTGCGGTGGTCTGCCGCTGGCGTTGCGGCTCGCGGGCGCGCTGCTCGCGCACGATCCGCGGTGGACCGCTCCGCGGCTGGCCGCGCGGCTGGCGGAGCAGACCCGCCGCGCCGGGCCGGAACAGGGGGACGTCGCGGTGCGCGCGGCGTTCGAGGTGAGCTGCTCCGCGCTGGGACCGGCCGCGGCACGGGTGCTGAGGTTGCTCGGGCTCGTCGACGGCCCGGACTTCGCGGTCGCGGCGGTCCGGGCGCTCACGGACGTGCCCGACGTCGGGGACCTGCTCGCCGAGCTCGTCGCCGCCCGGCTCGTCGAGGAACCGGTGCCGGGCCGTTTCGCGCTGCACGACCTGCTGCGGGTGCTGGCGCGCGAGCGCTGCCGCCGCTCGGAGTCGCCGGACGAGCGGTCGATGGCGCTGGAACGCCTGCACAAGCACTACCTGGAGGCGTTGGCCGGTCACCAGGGCGACCTCTGGCTGGAGCAGGAGCGGGACACCCTGGTCGCCGCCGCCCACCAGGCCTCGCCGCCCGCCGCGATCGCGTTCGCCGAAGGGCTCTCGCCGTACTTCCGCCGCCGGTCCGAGGTGGCCGGCTGGACCGAGCTCAACGCGCTCGCGCTGGAGGCGGCGCGCACGCTCGGGGACGTCCGTGCGGAGGCGGCGGCGTTGCAGGAGCTCGGCGCCGCCTGCGAGCGCGGTTTCCGGTTCTCCGAGGCCGAGGGGCACTGGACGGCCGCGCTCGGCTTGGCCCGCGCACTGCACGACCGGCGGCTGGAGGCCGTGACGCTCAACAACCTCGGCATCGTGCACTGGCGCCGCCGCCACCTGCCCGCGGCGGTGACGGCGCTCGAGGCCTCGCTGGCGGTGCGCGAGGAGCTCGGCGACGCCCGGGGTGCCGCGTACGTGCGCACCAACCTCGGCCTGGTGCACGCGGCCCTGGACGACTTCCTGTCCGCCCTGGCCTGCTACGAGAAGACCCTGACGATGTTCCGCGCGTGCGGCGACCGGTCCGGCGAGCTGCACGCGCTGGTGAACGCGGCCGACGCCCACCGCCGGCTCGGGTCGCTCGACACCGCGCTGGAACTGGCCGACGAGGCGGTGGCGCTCGCGCGGTCGGTGGGGGACCGGCAGGTCGAGGCCGGGGCGCTGCTCGACCGCGGGATCGTGCACGACCTCGCGGGACGGGCGGCGCAGGCACGGGCCTCGTACGGCGAGGCCGTGGAGCTGTCGCGCCGGATCGGGTTCCGCTGGGGCGAGTCGGAGGCGTCGCGGAGACTGGCCGTCCTGGACTCGTGATCGGCGGACCCTGCTCCGAACGGCCTAGTCTGACCGCGTGGAACTGCTGCACCTCCGGTACTTCGTCGCGGTCGCCGAAGAGCTCAACTTCTCCGCCGCCGCGCGCAAGCTGCACATGGCCGCGTCACCGCTGAGCCAGCGCATCAAGGACCTGGAGCACGAGCTGGGGCGCCGGCTCTTCGACCGCAGCACGCACCACGTGGCGCTGACCGACGCGGGCAGCGCGCTGCTGCCGATCGCGCGGGACGTCCTCGACCGGGTCGGGTCGATCCACCGGCGCCTCGACCAGGCCACGCCGAGAACGGGACCTCCCTGACGCCGGCCCGCGCGGAGCCGCGGGAGGAGATCATGTCGGCAGGTGTTCGCCGAACCGATCGTCCGGGTGCCCGCCGGGGCCCCGCCGAAGTCCTGGAGGAGCCGGCATGACCGAGGTCCGCACCGAACGAACCGGGTCGGCGCTGCTGATCACGATCGACCGCCCGCAGGTCCGCAACGCCGTGAACGCCGCCGTCGCCACCGCGCTGTCCGCCGCGCTGGACGAGCTGGAGGCCTCGCCGGAGCTGCGCGTGGGCGTGCTCACCGGCGCCGGCGGGTCGTTCAGCGCCGGCATGGACCTCAAGGCCGCGATGCGGGGCGAGTCGCCGGTCGTGGACGAGCGCGGGCTGGGCGGGCTCACCGAGGCCGAGCTCACCAAGCCGCTGATCGCCGCGGTCGAGGGCTTCGCCCTGGGCGGCGGGTTCGAGCTGGCGCTGGCGTGCGATCTGATCGTCGCCGCCGAGGACGCGCGGTTCGGGTTGCCCGAGGTGAAGCGCGGCCTGATCGCCGGTGCCGGCGGAGTCGTCCGGCTCCCGCACCGGATCCCGCACCACCTCGCGATGGAGCTGCTGCTGACCGGGGAGCCGATCGACGGCCGCCGGGCGGGAGAACTGGGTCTGGCCAACAGGGTCGTGTCGAACGGCGACGCCGTCGCGGTCGCCCTGCGGCTGGCCGAGCGGATCGCGGTGAACGCCCCGCTGGCGCTCGCCGCCGTGAAGGCCGTCGTGCGGTCCGGCGATCCCTGGGCGGCGCAACGCACCGCGAACGCCCGGCTGATGACGACGGAGGACGTCCGCGAGGGAATGACCGCCTTCGCCGAGCGCCGCGCTCCGCGGTGGACAGGACGATGACCCCGCGCTGAGGCGGAGATCACGGTTCCGGCCCTCCACTGGAGACGATCCTCGGACAGGGGGAACGCCGACAGCCGTGCACGCCGCCGCACGCCGTGGAGGAGGACCGATGGACCGCCTGGAAGACCAGCTGACCGCCGACTTCTACGACTACGAGGCGCTGCTGGACGACGAGGAGCGCAAGATCCTCCTCCACGCCCGCGAGTTCATGACCACCGAGATCAAGCCGCTGGTCAACGACGCCTGGGACAGGGGCGAGTTCCCGCACGAGCTGATCGGCAAGTTCCGGGGCGCCGGTCTCACCGCACTGTCCTACGAGGGCTACGGCGAGCACCCCGCCGCCGTCAGCAACCTCCTCGCCGGCATGCTCGCGATGGAGATGAGCCGCACGGACGCGTCGGTGGCCACGTTCTTCGGCGTCCACAACGGACTCGCGATGTACTCGATCCACTCCGGCGGCTCGCAGGAGCAGCGCGACCGCTGGCTGCCCGCGATGGCCGCGATGGACAAGATCGGCGCGTTCGCGATGACCGAACCGCTCGGCGGTTCCGACGTCGCGGGCGGCATGCGCACCACGGCCCGGCGCGACGGCGACGCGTGGGTGCTCGACGGCGCCAAGAAGTGGATCGGCAACGCCACCTTCGCGGACTACGTGGTGGTGTGGGCGCGTGACGTCGACGACGACCAGGTCAAGGGGTTCGTCGTGGAGAAGGGCACGCCCGGCTTCACCGCCGAGAAGATCGAGGGCAAGATCGCGTTCCGGATCGTCGAGAACGCCGAGATCACCCTCACCGGCGTCCGCGTGCCGGAGGAGAACCGGCTCCAGAACATCAACTCGTTCCGCGACGTCGCGGAGATCCTGCGCGCCACCCGCGGCGGTGTCGCGTGGCAGGCGCTCGGCGTGATGATCGGCGCCTACGAGCTCGCCCTCGCCTACGCGCGGGAGCGCGAGCAGTTCGGCCGCCCGATCGCCGGGTTCCAGCTGGTGCAGGACAAGCTGGTGCAGTCGCTCGGCAACATCACCGCCTGCTGGGGCATGCTCGTGCAGCTCGCCCGGTTGCAGGACGCGGGCGTCTTCCAGGACGAGCACTCGTCGCTCGCGAAGGCGTTCGTCACCTCCCGGATGCGCGAGGTCGTGGCCTGGGCGCGGGAGATCTTCGGCGGCAACGGCATCGTGCTCGGCTACGACGTGGCCCGGTTCTTCGCCGACGCCGAGGCGATCTACTCGTTCGAGGGCACCCGCGAGATGAACACGCTGATCGTGGGCAAGGCGATCACCGGGCACAGCGCGTTCGTGTGATCCGGCCCGCCGGACCGGAGGACTCCTCCGATCCGGCAGGCCGTGCGCCGGGCGGCCGAGCACGACGTGCGGTGAAACTCCCCGGCGGGCCCTACGAGTGCCCGGCGATCCGGTGCGGCTCGTAGGCCGACTCCAGCGAGCGAACCTCGTCGTCGGTCAGCTCCACGTCCAGCGCGGACACGGCGTCGTCGAGCTGCGCCAGCTTGGTCACGCCGATGATCGGCGCCGTCACCACGGGGTTGCGCAGCAGCCACGCCAGCGCGACCTGCGCCCGCGACACGCCGCGGGCCGACGCGACCGCCGCCACCTGCTCGACGATCGAGCGGTCCGACTCGACGTAGAGGCTCGAGCCGAACTCGTCGGTCTCGGTGCGGGCGGTCGTCGCGTCCCAGTCGCGGGTCAGCCTGCCGCGCGCGAGCGGGCTCCACGGGATCACCGCGACGCCCTGGTCGGCGCACAGCGGCAGCATCTCGCGCTCCTCCTCGCGGTAGAGGAGGTTGTAGTGGTTCTGCATCGACACGAACTTCGTCCAGCCGTGCTGCCGCTGCGTGAACAACGCCTTCGCGAACTGCCAGGAGTACATCGAGGACGCGCCGATGTAGCGCGCCTTGCCCGACTTCGCCACGTCGTGCAGCGCCTCGAGCGTCTCCTCCAGCGGGACGGACGCGTCGAAGCGGTGGATCTGGTACAGGTCCACGTAGTCGGTGCCCAGGCGGCGCAGCGAGTGGTCGATCTCGGCGAAGATCGCCTTGCGGGACAGTCCCGCGCCGTTCGCGCCCTCGCGCATGCGGCCGTGCACCTTGGTGGCCAGCACGACGTCCTCGCGGCGGGCGAGGTCGAGCAGGGCGCGGCCGGTGATCTCCTCCGAGGAGCCCGCCGAGTAGACGTTCGCGGTGTCGAAGAAGTTGATCCCGGCGTCGAGCGCGGCCTTGATGAACGGCCGGGACTCCTCCTCCGGCAACGACCACGCGTGGTTGCCCCGCGATGGATCTCCGTAGCTCATCATGCCGAGACAGATCTCGGACACGTCCATGCCGGCGAGCTTGGTGTAGCGCACGGTCAGCCCCTCAGGAAAACGACGGTCACGGTCGGGTGATGATGGCGACAACCCGTTCAACATCAACGTAGTCCCGCTCGCCGGATCGTGCCCGGAATCAACACGACAGGGGAATGCGCGGCTGCGGGGTTGATCAGCGGGTTTAGCGTCGGCCCTCCGACCTCGAGAGGGAGCACATGACGATCGCCGAGCTGGTCGCGCCACCGCGGGACGTGCTGGAACGGGTCCGCGCCGCGGTCGAGCCGTCGCTGCGGGCCGCGCTGGACGCACTGCCGGACGAGACCCGCGAGGTGGTCGAGTTCGGCCTGCGGCAGCAGGACTTCTCGACGGCCGCGCTCGTGCTGCTCTCCGCGGAGGCGTTCGGAGGGGCGGACGTGACCGCCGCCGCGACGGCGCTGGAGTTCGCCGCGCTGCACGAGCGGCTGTACGCCGACCTCGCGAACCACGCGACGGGCCGCCGGGCGAGCGTGCGCGCGGAGTTCGGCGACGACCGGGTCGTCTCGGCCGCGGACGCGTTGCTCTGCCTCGCCTTCGCCCGGCTCGTCCAGCACGAGGTGCTGATCCTCAACGTCGCCCTGACGTCCGTCGTGGACGGCTACGTCCAGGAGCTCGAGATGGACGACCGGGCCGACGTGGACCTGACCGAGCACCTGGGCGTCGCCGCCGCGAAGCACAGCTCGCTGACGGCGGCGGCGTGCGAGCTCGGCGCGCTGGCCGCGGGGGCGAGCCGGACGCAGGCCGGGCACCTGCGGGAGTTCGGCGACGACGTCGGCCTCGCCCGCAAGCACGTGGACGACGTGCTGGCGCCGCACGACCGCCGCTCCCTCCCCGCGGCGGCGGTGGCGGCCGGTGCGGAGGACGGGCGCGGGTGGTGCGTGCAGCAGGCGGAGCTGCTGCACGCGCGCGCCCTCGACCACCTGCGCCGGGCGGGGCTGGGCGAGGCGGGCGACCTGATCGGTCTCGCCGGCGCCGTGACGACCGCCCGGTGCGCTCCCGTCGTCCCTGCTCAGACCGCCGTCGTCCGGCTCACGGCCGGATGACGAGCTTCCCGGCGGCGTGCCCGCCCGCGCTCACCTCCTGCGCCTTCGCGGCGTCGGCCAGCGCAAAGGTCTGCGCGAGGCGCACGGTGAGCACGCCGTCGGCCGCGAGGCGGGCGTACTCGCCGATCCGCGAGCCGAACGGCGCGCCGCCGCCGGAGAACACCGCGTTCACCTCGGCGGCGGCCTGCGGGCTGACGATCGTGACGAAGCGGTCGCCGCCCCCGCGCAGCTCGGCCAGCACGCCCAGGTCCTGCCCGGCGGCGTCGTACACGGCGTCGACGCCCTGCGGCGCGACCGCGCGGACCCGGTCGGCGAGCCCGTCCCCGTACGCGACCGGGATCGCGCCCAGCGACCTCAGGTAGTCGTGGTTGCCGGGGGAGGCGGTGCCGATGACCGTGGCGCCGCGGGTGATCGCGAGCTGCACGCCGACGGCGCCGACCACCCCGGCGGCGCCGTGCACCAGCAGCGTGTCGCCCTCTCTGACGCCGAGCGCGTCGAGCACGCGGACCGAGGTCTCGACGGCCACGGGCAGGGCGGCGGCGAGGTCCCAGTCGAGGTCCGCGGGCTTGGGGCCGAAGTCGACGGCCAGCGCGTGCTCGGCGTAGGAACCGGTGACGGCCCAGCCCAGGACCTCGTCGCCGACCGCGACACCGGTGACGCCCTCGCCGACCTCGTCGACGACACCGGCCACCTCGATGCCCGGCACGGCGGGCAACGGCGGCGCCAGCTGCGGCATCCACCCGTTGCGGATCTTGTAGTCGACCGGGTTGACCCCCGCCGCCACGACCTTCAGCCGCACCTGACCCGGTCCGGCGTGCGGTTCCTCGACGTCCGCGAGGCGCAGGACCTCGGGTCCGCCGAACTCGGTGTAGGTGATCGCCTTCATCTCTTGCTCCTGTGCTCGTCGCTCTTGGTGACATGTCAACCATGGCGGCCGAGCCCTCGTGCCGGTGCCAGCACTTCGGCTAGTCCGGGCTGGCCGGAAGGCCAGGCGGTCACCCCGCCGGGCGGCGCTACGCTCGGGTCATGGACCTGCGGACGGCCGTCGAGGTGATCCAGGCGCCCCTGGGCGAGACGTTGCAGCGGTTGTCCGCCGCACTCGACGAGACCATTCCCCACCGGGCCGTCGCGGAGCTGTCCAACTGCACGTTCGCGCCGTTCAAGGTCCGCGGCCAGGCGCCCGGCGCCCAGATCACCATCGCCGACGTCGCCGCGCTGAGGTCCCTGGTGCCGCGGCGCGGTGCCTGGCAGGGGCGGGCGGTCCTGGCCGGCGTGGAGCTCCCGCTGGTGGTGCTGGCGAGCGACGTCCCCGAGCAGAGCTCGCTGCTCGTGCTCGTCCGGACCGAGGACACGCCGCTGCCCGAGGAGGTCCTCGCCCCGGCCCACTCCCTGTGGGACCTCGTGACCGCGCACGCGGAAGGCCTGCGCAACGAGGCGATCCCCGCCACGCTCGCGGTGTCGCGCGCGGCCGCGGCGGCGCGCGCCATGACCCTGTCCGACCTGGGCGACGCCTACGGGACCGCGCTGACGGCGTTGCTCGTGGTGCTGCGCGACCGCACCGTGGACGACGCGTCGGCCCGCTCGCGCGCCGTCGACCTGGCCGTCACGGCGCTGGTCGACCTGAGGTCCCGGGCCGACATCGAGCGGGCGTTGACCGAGGAGCGCGCCGGGACCGCCTTCGGCCGTCTCGCCGACTCGCTGCAGCGGGTGCTGCGCGGCCGCGGCGTGCGGCTCGACCTGGGCACCCCCGGCGCCGAGGAGGGGGCCGACCGCCTCATCCCCGCCGAGGTCGCCTCGACGGCCAGTGCGGTGATCAGGTCCGCCGTGCACGCGATGCTCGACGACCAGCGCGACGTCAGCCGCGTCCACGTCACCTGGAGGGTCGTGGGCACCGCGCTGAGGGCGACCGTGCGCGATGACGGCCCCGGCACCCTGACCTGCGGCAGCCTGGACCGCCGCCACGCCGCCGAACGCCTGGGCCCGCTCGGCGGGAAGGCGGAGGTCGACGCCGTGCCGGGCTGGGGCACGACCGTGGCGATCGAGGTGCCGCTCGGGCCGCCGGAGAACCCGCGCGAGGACCCGCTGACCGTGCTCGGCGCCCGTGAGCTGGAGGTCCTGGGGCAGCTCGCCCGCGGCCGCCGCAACCGCGAGATCGCGGGGGACCTGCACATCAGCGAGTCCACGGTGAAGTTCCACGTGGCGAAGATCCTGGAGAAGCTCGGCGTCGGGTCGCGCGGTGAAGCCGCCGCGCTGGCGCACGAGTGGGGCGCCGCGGCGCGCTGACGCTCCCCGGCGGACGAGGGCGCCGACTCCTCCGCGAGCGAACCTGTGGCCGGTGGCGGGACGATGGCCGTCCTGCTCGATCCAGAGACCTCGACCACGCTCGGTTGCACGTCCAATAGTAGGAAGTCAAACTATTCTCATGACGACGTCGTCTCCCGGGACCGCCCCCGCGCCCGCGTTGCACAAGCCGGTGAACCCGGTGCGCTTCGTGACCGCGTCCAGCCTCTTCGACGGCCACGACGCGGCCATCAACATCATGCGGCGCATCCTGCAGTCGCAGGGTGCGGAGGTCATCCACCTCGGTCACAACCGGTCGGTGGCCGAGGTCGTGGACGCCGCGATCCAGGAGGACGCGCAGGGCATCGCCATCAGCGCGTACCAGGGCGGGCACGTCGAGTACTTCTCGTACCTGGTCGAGCTGCTGAACGAACGCGGCGCCGGGCACATCCGCGTCTACGGCGGCGGTGGCGGCGTCATCGTCCCCGAGGAGATCGAGCTGCTGCACTCCCGCGGCGTCGCGCGGATCTTCTCGCCGCAGGACGGGCAGTCGCTCGGCCTCGCGCGGATGATCAACCTGATGATCGAGGAGTGCGACCACGCGCTCACCGCGCCGTTCAGCCACGACGCGCTGCTGACGGGAGCCGACGAGGCCCTGGCGCGCGCGATCACGCACATCGAGGCCGGCACCGCCGAGCCGCTGACGACCACCCGCAAGGTGCCGGTTCTCGGCATCACGGGCACCGGTGGCTCGGGCAAGTCGTCGCTCACCGACGAGCTGGTGCGCCGCTTCCGGCTCGACCAGCAGGACAAGCTGCGCATCGCCGTGCTCGCCGTCGACCCGACGCGCCGCCGTGGTGGCGGCGCGCTCCTCGGCGACCGCATCCGGATGAACTGCCTCGACGGCGACCGCGTGTTCTTCCGCTCGCTGGCCACGCGCCGTGCGGGCAGCGAGATCCCGGACGGCCTGGAGCAGTCCATCGTGGCGTGCAAGGCTTCTGGCGCGGACCTGGTCATCGTAGAGACGCCCGGTATCGGTCAGGGTGACGCGGCGATCGTGCCGTTCGTCGACTTCTCGCTGTACGTGATGACGCCGGAGTTCGGTGCCGCCTCCCAGCTCGAGAAGATCGACATGCTCGACTACGCCGACGCCGTGGCGATCAACAAGTTCGAACGCCGCGGCGCCGAGGACGCGCGCCGCGACGTGGCGCGCCAGATGGTCCGCAACCGCGAGGCGTTCGGAGCGAAGTGGGAGGACATGCCGGTCTTCGGCACCTCCGCCGCGACGTTCAACGACGACGGCGTGACCGCGCTCTACCAGTTCCTCCGCGACGGCCTCGTGGACCACGGGCTCCCGGTGGAGGAGGGCGCGCTCGTCCCCGTCTCCGGCAAGACCTCCACGTCGGCCTCCACGGTCGTGCCCGCCTCCCGGGCGCGGTACCTGTCCGACATCTCCGACACCGTGCGCGGCTACCACCGCAAGACCGAGCAGCAGGTCGCCGCGGTCCGCACGCACACCCAGCTCACCGCCGCGCAGAAGGCGCTGGAGGCGGCGGGCAAGGGCGTCACCGACATCGCGGAGCTCGCTTCCGGTGCCGAGCGCGAGCTCGACCGCGACACCACCGACCTGCTCCGGGCGTGGCCCGCGACCGTCGAGCAGTACGCCGGCGACGAGCTGGTGTTCACGGTGCGGGACAAGGAGATCCGCACGAGGCTGACGCGGGAGACGTTGTCCGGCAACGAGGTCCGGCGCGTCAGCCTGCCCCGGTACGACGACGAGGGGTCGCTGCTGCGGTTCCTGCGCAAGGAGAACCTGCCGGGCTTCTTCCCCTACACCGCCGGCGTCTTCCCGTTCAAGCGCGAGGGTGAGGACCCGGCGCGCATGTTCGCGGGCGAGGGTGACGCGTTCCGCACCAACCGCCGCTTCAAGTACCTGTCGAAGGGCAACCCGGCCACCCGCCTGTCGACGGCGTTCGACTCGGTGACGCTCTACGGCCGCGACCCCGACACCCCGCCGGACGTCTACGGCAAGATCGGCACGTCCGGCGTCTCGATCGCGTCCCTGGACGACATGAAGGCGCTCTACGACGGCTTCGACCTCGTCGCGCCGACCACGTCGGTGTCGATGACGATCAACGGCCCGGCGCCGACGATCCTCGCCTACTTCCTCAACACCGTGATCGACCAGCAGGTCGCGAAGTTCACGACCGACGAGGGCCGCGAGCCCTCGGAGGAGGAGTACGCGAAGCTGCGGGCGTTCGCGCTGGCCAACGTCCGCGGCACCGTGCAGGCCGACATCCTCAAGGAGGACCAGGGCCAGAACACCTGCATCTTCTCCACGGAGTTCTCGCTGCGCATGATGGCGGACATCCAGGAGTGGTTCATCCAGCAGCAGGTGCGCAACTTCTACTCGGTGTCGATCTCGGGCTACCACATCGCCGAGGCCGGGGCGAACCCCATCAGCCAGCTCGCCTTCACGCTCGCCAACGGCTTCACCTACGTCGAGTCGTACCTGGCGCGCGGCATGAACATCGACGACTTCGCGCCGAACTTGTCGTTCTTCTTCTCCAACGGCATGGACGCCGAGTACAGCGTCATCGGCAGGGTCGCCCGCCGCATCTGGGCCGTGGCCATGCGCGACCGCTACGGTGCCTCGGAGCGTTCGCAGAAGTTCAAGTACCACGTGCAGACCTCGGGCCGTTCGCTGCACGCGCAGGAGATGGACTTCAACGACATCCGCACGACCCTGCAGGCGTTGTGCGCCCTCTACGACAACTGCAACTCCTTGCACACCAACGCCTACGACGAGGCGATCACCACTCCCACGGAGTCGTCCGTCCGCCGCGCGATGGCCATCCAGATGATCATCAACAAGGAGTGGGGCCTGTCCGCGAACGAGAACCCGTTGCAGGGCTCGTTCGTGATCGACGAGCTGACCGACCTCGTCGAGGAGGCGGTGCTGACGGAGTTCGACCGCATCTCCGAACGCGGCGGCGTGCTCGGCGCGATGGAGACGGGCTACCAGCGCGGCCGCATCCAGGACGAGTCGATGCTCTACGAGCAGCGCAAGCACGACGGCTCGCTGCCGCTGGTCGGCGTCAACACCTTCCTGCCGGAGGACGGCACGCGCGAGGTCGTGAAGATCGAGCTCGCGCGCGCCACCGAGGAGGAGAAGGAGTCGCAGGTCGACCGCACGCGCGCGTTCCAGGCCGCGCACCGCGACGAGGCCCAGAAGGCGCTCACCCGGTTGCGGGAGGTCGCCCAGACGAACGAGAACGTGTTCGCCGTGCTGATGGACGCGGCGCGGGTGTGCACGCTGGGGCAGATCACCGAGGCGTTCTTCGAGGTGGGCGGGCAGTACCGCCGCAACATCTAGACGGCGTAGGGCCGGCCGACGATCCACCCGCCCACGTGGCCGGGCAGCTCGTCGGTCGGCACCAACTCCACGTCGTCGCCGACCTTCACCACGCCGGAACGGATCACCCAGCTGTCCAGGCACAGCACGCCGCCGAACTCGCGCCGGATGCGCCGGTGCACGTCCAGGTCCTGCGCCCCGGTGTCGGGGTCGATCGTCGTCACGACGCACCGCGCGCGCTTCTGGAACATCCCGATCACCACGTCGCCGATGACGAGCGCGTGTCCGGGCCACGAGTCCTCGGCACCGGCCTCGACGCCGCCGATCAGGACGTTCGGCCGCAACCGCCGCACGTCGACACCCGCCGCCGCGACCTGACCGTCCGTCGCCACCATCACGTTCAGGACGTCGAACCGCTCCGGTCCGGAGTAGCGGGTCAGTCTGCCGCCGAACGGGAGCACCTTCTCGTGCGCCTGCCAGCTGTCCCACGGGTGTCCGTCGACCAGCGGGCCGTCCGGTCCGGTGCTCGCCGGGATCGTGAGCAGGCCGTACCGGGTGCGTCCGGTGAGCACGCCCCGCGGGCCCTGCACGTGCACGAGCCGGTCGCCCTCGACGCCGTCGTTCGTGAACACGGCTTCGGTCAGCGGTTCGCCGCCCAGCGACTTCACCGGGTAGCGCCACAGGCCTTCGACGTGCATCGCCGTCACTCCGCCGGGATCTCGTGGGTCGACGCCGGGTCGACGCGGCGATCGGACTCGGCGATCCGCACGTCGTTGATGCTCGCCTCGCGCCGCGACATGAGGCCGGACTCCGCGAACTCCCAGTTCTCGTTGCCGTAGCTGCGCCACCACTGGCCCTGGTCGTCGTGCCACTCGTACTGGAAGCGCACGGCGATGCGGTGGCCGCCGAAGGCCCACAGCGACTTGCGCAGCGCGTACTCGTGCTCGCGCTCCCACTTGCGGGTCAGGAACTCCACGATCTCGTCGGTGCCGTGGACGAAGTCCGACCTGTTGCGCCACACCGAGTCCGGTGTGTAGGCGGCCGCCACCCGCCGCGGGTCGCGGGTGTTCCAGGCGTCCTGGGCCGCCTGCACCTTGAGGCGGGCGGTCTCCTCGTCGAACGGGGGTACGAGCAGCACGGCGGGTCCTTCCAACGGTTGGATGATGCTGCAAACGTTAGAACGGTTCTCTAACGGATGCAAGCCCGTGTTACCGTTAGGTGTGTTGACACCCGACGAACCCCGTCCGGTCCTGCTGATGAACACCGTCTGGGCCAACCGGTCGCAGGTGCACGACGACCTGACCACCGTCGGTGGGCTCCGCGACTTCCTCGGCGTCGCCGCGGACGAGACCGACCTCACGGCGTTCCGCGCCCTCCGGCGGGCGTTGCGCGACCTCGCGGGCGTGCTCACCGAGGACACGCGCGAGGTCGCGCGGGACCGCGACCTCGACCGCGCGGTGGCCGAGGTCAACCGTGCGGCCAGGAGCGCGCGGCACTGGCCGCGGCTGGCCGTGGAGGGCGGGGAACTGGTGCGGCACAACGACAGCGAGGGTTCCCCCGCCGACCGGGAACGCGCGTCGATCGCCGCCGAGGCCGTCGAGCTGTTCACCGGCGCGGACCGCGTCCTGTTGCGCGCCTGCTACGCACCGGGCTGCGTGCTGTACTTCGTGAAGGACCACCCGCGCCGCGAATGGTGCTCGGCGTCGTGCGGCAACAGGGCCCGCGCCGCACGCCACTACCGGCGCAATCGGGGTGAATCCCCTGGTCCGAACGGGTTTTCCTGATCGCCGGGCCTACACATGAGCCGCCGCCGTTCCGATAACCCCGGTACTGAGGCGCATTTTTCGTGTGGTGGTGATCCGCGATGTCCAGAGAATCCGTACCAGGCCACGACATCAGCTATCACCTCGTCTGTTTCGACGAGACCGGCAACGAACGGGGACGCGCGAGCGCGGACGTCTTGTACGACGCCCGCCGCGGCGTGACCGACGTGTTCTTCTTCATCCACGGGTGGAACGGCGACGTGCCGGCCGCCCGGCAGCAGTACGGGCAGTGGGTCGCGACGATGGCCGGCTGCCACGCCGAACGCGAGGCGGCGCACCGGCTTCCCGGTGGTTTCCAGGCCCTGCTCGTCGGCCTGCACTGGCCGTCGAAGGCCTGGGGCGACGAGGACGTGCGGTCGGACGAGTTCATCCGGGCGCAGGCGAACAGGCTCGGCGGCGGCGCTGCCCGCACGGCCGCCGTGCGCACGATCGTCGAGGCGGCGCGGCACCACCCGTGCCGGATGTCCCCGGCGGTCCAGCAGGCCTACGACTACCTGGAGAGCTCGGTGCCCGACCTGCCGGGCGAGGACGGGTCGGCGTTCGACGCCGCGCAGCTCTACCGGGCCTGCCTGGAGGACCCGGCGCTGGGCGGAATCCTGTCGCCGCTGAGGATCCTGACGTTCTGGAAGATGAAACGGCGCGCGCGGGTGTTCGGGGAGAGCGGTGCCGCCCGCATCGCCCGCGAGGTCGCGCAGGTCGCTCCCGGCGCCCGGATCCACCTGATGGGCCACAGCTTCGGCTGCATCACCGCCGCGGCGATGGCGAACGTGGTGCCGGCCGCGACGCTGACCCTGGTGCAGGGCGCGATGTCGCTGTGGTCGTTCGCCGAACGCCTGCCCGGCGAACCCGGTTCGGGCTACTTCCGCGGCGTGCTCGGCCGCGTGCCGGGCCCGATCATCGTGACCACGTCGTCGAACGACCACGCCATCGGCCGGTTCTACCCGCTGGCCGCGCGCTCGGGCCGCCAGGTCGACCTCGACTCCTACCCGAAGTACGGCGGGCTCGGCGCGCACGGCGTGCAGGGCACCTACGCCCACGGCCACAAGATCGACTCACCCGGTGAGCTGACCAGGGGACAGGTGCACAACGTCGACTGCACGTCGGTGATCCGCCGCATCGACGGCATCGCGGGGGCGCACAACGACATCTGCCACCCCGAACTGGCGAAGCTGCTGTGGAAGGCGGTGGTGTCGAGGTAGAACGGGTCAGCCGAGCCGCAGCACCAGCTGCGGCACCAGGGTGTTGCCGAGGTAGGGGCGCAGGTCCGCGCGCAGCGCCGGCAGGCTCACCGCGTCGAGCGCGGGCGCGACCGCGATCCCGGCCGTCGCGGCCGTGAGGACCACGCGCTGCATCGCCTGGCCGGCGCGGATCTCCGCGGCGGCGCCCTGGTTGAACGTGCACAGCACCAGCTCGTCGTCCCCGCGGACGTGCACCCACGCCCGTTCCACCTCGGCCGCCCGCGACAGCAGCCCGCGCCGCGAGGCCGGTTCGGGGAACGTCGTCCACGTGCGACGGTTCGTGCGCAACGCGTGCAGCAGCGCCAGCACGTCCGGGTCGGCCGGCTGGTACCCGCCGAGCCGCACGGCCGCGGCGGCACCGCCCGCGCTCTGCCCCGGCAGCAGCGTCACGAGTGGACGGATGCCGTGCCCCTGCAGCGCCAGCCGGACGTCGAGCAGCGCGACCCCGCAGGCGATCCGCGCCTCCCGGCTGTGCGGGGTGGTGGTGTGCAGCTCGATCTGCTCGGGCCGCACCTCGAACCGGACCCCGGGAGCGGCGGCCCTCGCGAGCGCCAGGACGCCGCGCACGTCCTCGCCCGCGAGGCCGAGCGAGCCGGGCAGGGCGATCGTCATGGTGACACTGTGCGGGGGTCCAGACCATCCGGCCACGGTCGAAGGTCCTCTTTTCCCAGGGCCGTGCGATGCCGGAAAGTGTGCGAATCTAGTCGTCGTGCCAAATGCGCCCGGTCGCCGCGACCTCGAAGAGCTCCTCGACGAGGTGCGTGACCGCATGGACGAGATCGTCACCACGCGTGACCACATGCAGGAGCTGCTGAGCGCCGTCCTCGCCGTCGCCTCCGGCCTCGAGCTGGAGTCGACCCTGCAGCGCATCGTGCAGGCCGCGGTGGACCTCGTGGGCGCCCGCTACGGCGCGCTGGGCGTGCTCGGCACGCGCGACGACCTCGCCGGGTTCCTGCACGTGGGCGTCGACCGGATCACCCGGCAGAAGATGGGCCACCTGCCCGCCGGCAAGGGCCTGCTCGGGCTGCTGATCAAGGACCCGACGCCGTTGCGGCTGCGCGACCTCGCCCGGCACGAGATGTCGGTCGGCTTCCCGCCCAACCACCCGCCGATGCACAGCTTCCTGGGCGTGCCGGTGCGCGTGCGCGACGAGGTGTTCGGCAACCTCTACATGACCGAGAAGGTCGACGCGGCCGAGTTCACCGCGGACGACGAGGCGGTGCTGCAGGCGCTCGCCGCGGCCGCCGGCATCGCCATCGAGAACGCGCGGCTCTTCGAGCGGTCGCGGCTGCGCGAGCGGTGGCTCGAGGCCATCGGCGAGGTCAACTCCGAACTGCTCGGCGGCGCGTCCGGCGAGTACGCGCTGCGGCTGATCACCCAGCGCACCCTCGAACTGGCCGGCGCCGACTCCGCGCTCGTCGTGCTCGGCGACGGCGGGCCCGAGCCGTTGTCGGTGGCGGCGAACGCGGGGGTGAGGATCGACGACTTCGACGCGCGCGACTACGCGGTCGAGGAGGTGGTCCGCTCCGGCGTGCCGCTGCTGGTGGACGACCTGCGGTCGGCGTTCGGTCCCGCACTGGCCGTGCCGCTGCGGGCCGGGCCGGTGGTCACGGGCGCTCTCGTCGTGCTGCGCAAGGCGGGGCAGTCGCGGTTCCTGCCCGACCAGGTGCCGGTGCTGGCGTCGTTCGCGGACCAGGCGGCGGTCGCGCTGGAGTTCGCGGAACAGCAGCGCTCCCAACGCCTGCTGGACGTGCTGGAAGACCGCGATCGCATCGCGCGCGACCTGCACGACCACGTGATCCAGCGGCTCTTCGTCACCGGTCTGACGCTGCAGGCGACCATGCGCCGCATCGCCGACCCGGAGGTGAGCGCGCGCCTGCAGACCGCCGTCGAGCAGCTCGACGAGACCGTCCGCGAGATCCGCACCTCGATCTTCGACCTGCACTCGACGGACAGCACGTCGCTGCGCCGCCGCCTGCTCGACCTGGTGGCGGGCCTGACCGAGGCGACGCACCTCAAGCCGTCGATCCGCATGTCCGGCACCGTCGACAACTCCGTGCCGCCCGAGCTCGCCGAACACGTCGAGGCCGTGGTGCGCGAAGCCGTCACGAACGCCGTGCGGCACGCGCGCGCGACCGAGCTGACCGTGCTGATCGACGCGGGCGACGACGTCGTGATCACCGTGCAGGACAACGGGGTGGGCATCCCGGCCGACGCCTCGCGCAGCGGCCTGCGCAACCTGGCCCGGCGCGCGGAGAAGTTCGGCGGCACGCTCGCGATCCGCGCCACGGAGGGCGGCGGCGCGTGCCTGGTGTGGCGGGTCCCGCTCTAGCAGCGGCGAGCACGCCGGGGGACAGGCCCCGGGGCCCGGGGGAGAGGTCCTAGCGGGGCTTCTCGCCGTCCTTGCGGAACTGCGAGGCGAACACGGCGGCCTGGGTGCGGCGCTGCATGCCGAGCTTCGCGAGCAGGTGCGAGACGTAGTTCTTGACCGTCTTCTCCGCGAGGAACATGCGCTCGGCGATCTGCCGGTTCGTCAGGCCCTCGCCGATGAGGTCGAGCACCGTGCGCTCCTGCTCGCTGAGCATGCGCAGCGGGTCGCCCTCCTCGCGCTCGCGGCGGATCCTGTTGAGCAGCGCGGAGGTGGTGCGAGCGTCCAACAGGGACTGTCCCGCCGCGACGGTGCGCACGGCGTTGACCAGGTCGGCACCCAGGATCTGCTTGAGCACGAACCCGGACGCGCCCGCCATGATCGCGTCGAACAGGGCCTCGTCGTCGGCGAAGCTCGTCAGCATCAGGCACTGCAGGCCGGGCAACCGGCTGCGCAGCTCGCGGCACAGCTCGATGCCGTTGCCGTCGGGCAGCCTGATGTCGAGCACCGCCACGTCGGCCTGCGCGCCCGGCACCTTCGTCAGGGCCTCCGCGACCGACGCGGCGTCGCCGACCACCTCGAGATCGGACTCCTCGCCGAGCAGGTCCGCGATGCCGCGGCGGACGATCTCGTGGTCGTCGACGAGGAAGACGCGCGTCGCCATGGACGTCACGGTAGCCCACGGCACCTGTCCCGAGGAGACCAACGGCACGCGCCGCGCTAGGCCGATCGGGCGTCGTTTCAGGCCAGGTGAACGCGAAAGCCCGGGCCGCTCTCGCGGTGCCCGGGCTCGTGCGGTGAACCTGGTCTCGATCAGCCCTGCTTGATCGCCGAGATCTCGAACTCGAGGACGACCTTCTCGCTCACCAGGACGCCGCCGGCCTCGAGGGCCGCGTTCCAGCTGACGCCGTAGTCCTTGCGGTTGATGGTGTGCGAGCCCTCGAAGCCCACGCGGGTGTTGCCGAACGGGTCGACGGCCACGCCCTCGAAGGCGAAGGGGATGGTGATGTTCTTGGTGACGTCCTTGATGGTGAGGTCGCCGGTGATCTCGAAGTTCTCGGCGTCGACCTGCTTCGCGGAGGTCGAGACGAACTTGATCTCCGGGTAGGTCTCGACGTCGAGGAACTCGTTCGTGGTCAGGTGGCCGTCGCGCTGGGCGTTGCGGGTGTCGATGCTCGCAGCCTTCAGCGTGACCTCGGCGGTCGTGTTCTCCGGCTTGTCACCGTCGATCTTGATCTTGCCGTCGAACTCGTTGAACGCACCACGGACCTTGGTGACCATCGCGTGGCGGGCGACGAAGCCGATGCGGGAGTGCGACACGTCGATGACGTAGTCGCCGGTCAGTTCGGTGAGGCTGGTGGCCGTGGTCATGTCGGTCAGTCCTTCGGTAGGTCGATTTGGTTGAAGTGTCATCCACTTTGCACGAACCTGGATGATGTGTCAACTATTCCCGTATGCTGAACCCGTGACACGATGGTTGGAACCTGAGCAGCAGCGTGCGTGGCGTGCCTACGTCCGCATGCAGGGGGAGCTGAATGCGCATCTGAGCAGGCAGATGTCGGCCGACTCCGAGATCTCGATGGCCGACTTCGCCGTGCTGGTGCAGCTCACCGACACGCGGGACGAACGCGTGCGCGTGCTGGAGCTCGCACGGTCGTTGAACTGGGAGAAGAGCCGCATCTCACACCACGTCGCGCGGATGGAGAAGCGCGGCCTGGTGAGCAGGGAGAGCTGCGGCAGCGACGGGCGCGGGTCGTTCGTCGTGCTGACGGACCTCGGCCGGTCCGCGATCGAGGCGGCCGCTCCGGCGCACGCCGAGATGGTGCACAGGCTGGTGTTCGACATGCTCGACACCGCCGAGGTCACGGCTCTGCGGGAGATCTCCGAGAAGATCCTCACCCGCTTAACGACCGGCGAATGTGCGGCGGTAGTCGCTGGGTGCGACGCCGACGACGCGGTGGAAGTGGTGCCGGAGCAGGGCGGCTGTCCCGAAGCCGGACCTGGCGGCGACGGCGTCGACGTCGAGGTCGGACTCCTCGAGGAGCCTGCGCGCGTGAAGCACCCGTTGGAGTGACAGCCACTTGTTCGGCGTGGTGCCGGTCTCCGCGGCGAACCGGCGCGCGAACGTCCGCTCGGACATGACGGCGAGCTTCGCCATGGAGGCGACCGTGTGGTTGTCCGCGATCGTGTCGAGCACCCTCTCCAGCACCGGCTCGAGGCTGTCGGAGCTGCACGCGGGGATCGGGAGCTCCACGAACTGCCGCTGACCGCCGTCGCGCTGCGGTGGCACGACCATCCTGCGCGCGATGGTGTTGGCGATCTTGGTGCCGAGCTCCCTGCGCACCAGGTGCAGGCACGCGTCGATGCCCGCGGCGGTGCCGGCGCTCGTGATGATGTCGCCGTCGTCGACGAACAGCACGTCCGGGTCGAGCCGGGCCTTCGGGAAGCGCTCCTCGAACTGCCTCGCCTCACGCCAGTGCGTGGTGCAGTGCCGGTCGTCGAGCAACCCGGCCGCGCCCAGGATGAACGCCCCGCTGCACACGCTGAGCAGTGTCGCCCCGGTCTCCTGGAGGGCCTTGACGAGCTTCTCCGGGTACTCGTCGCGGACGCGCGCGGCGGGAAGCGCGACGAGGTCGACGCTCTGCAGCGCGTCGAACCCGTGCTCGGGCGTGATGCTCACGCCGCGGATGTTCGTCGGCACCGGCTCGTTCGGCAGTTCGCCGCAGACCCGGAAGTCGACGAGCGGCACGCCCTCCTCGGTCCGGTCGACCCCGAACACCTCGCAGAGCAGCCCGAACTCGAACGGCGCGACGCCGTCGATGAGGGGAACCGCCACCGATCGCAGCATGGCAGGATATTAGCGCGCATCGTCAGATCTGCCACTGTTGGCGGGATATTGCTGGCCGCAAACTTACTGACATGACTCTTGCAGCGATCGTCCTCCTGGTGGCAGGCCTCTCCGTCTGGCTCGACCGGCACCGTGACCGCAGCGCCGGCCTGGCCGGCTCGACCGACGTCCACGACCGCGACCGCGTCCGGGCGCGCAACGACCTGCGGTACCTCACCTGACGATGTGCGGTTCCGGTCCCGTGTAGCGGGCGACCGGGCGGATGATCTTCGTGTCCTCGGACTGCTCGAGCGCGTTGGCACACCACCCGATCACCCGGCTGCACGCGAACGTCGGCGTGAACATCTCGCGCGGGATGCCGCACTGCTCCATCACCACGCCGGCGTAGAACTCCACGTTCGCGTACAGCTGCCGGCCGGGCTTGAGCTCGGCCAGCAGCTCGGTCACCCGCTTCTCCACGGTGACCGCGAACTGCGTGAGCGCGGTCGGCCGCTCCAGGGCGATCTCCCTGAGCAGGCGGGCCCGCGGGTCCTCCGTCCGGTAGACGGCGTGGCCGAAGCCCATGATCCGGTCGCCCTGCTCGATGCGCTCCCGCACCCAGGCGTCGACGTTGTCCGGCGACCCGATGAGGTCGAGCGCCTCCAGCGCCCGGTCCGGCGCGCCCCCGTGCAGCGGCCCGGAGAACGTGCCGATCGCCGCCGTCACCGCCGACACGACGTCCGCGCCGGCACTCGCCACGACGCGTGCGGTGAACGTGGACGCGTTGAACCCGTGGTCGATCGTGGCGATCAAGTACTGCTCGACGGCCCGGCTCGTCCACGTGGACGGCTCCTGTCCGGTCAGCATGTACAACCAGTTCGCCGACATGGACAAATCAACCCTGGGGTTGATCGGATCAAGTCCGAGCTTGATCCGGTGCAGTGCCGCCAGGATCGTCGGCGTGATCGCGCTGACCTTGAGCGCGTCCGCCCTCCTGGTGCTCATCGGCGCGTCCCACATCGGCTGCGACGGCAGCATCGACAGGGCGGTCCGCAGCCCGGCCAGTGCCGTGCACCCCGACCGGGCGATCGCCGGCAGGACCTCGCGGACGGCCGCTGGCAGCTCGCGCAGACCGGCCGTGCGCTCGGCGAACTCCGCCGCCTCGGCCGCGTCCGGCAGCCTGCCCTCGGCGAACAGGAACCACACGTCCTCGAACGACCGCGTCCTGGCCAGGTCGATCGCGTCGTGCTCGCGGTAGTGGTAGTAGCCCGCGGCACCGTTCACGTCCCCGATCAGGGTCGTGGTGACGACGACGTCTTTAAGCCCTTTGGGTGCATCAATCAACATGGATGAGAGAGTCCGTCAACATGTCCAGTACAGTCAACGTTGATGGAATCAATGTTGACGACGAATCAAGCTGCTCGCCGCCTGGGCGTGAAGCCGGCGACGGTGTACGCGTACGTCAGCCGCGGACTCCTGACCAGCACGAAGGTGAACCGCTCCAGCATGTTCAGCGTCTCCCAGGTGGAGGCGCTGGCGCAGCGCACCGGTGCCCGCGGAGCAGTGGCCGCTGTGACCGAAAGCATCCGCACGCGCATCTCCCTGCTGGAGAACGACCACCTGCACTACCGGGGCCGTTCCGTCCCGCTGCTCGCGAGCACGAAGCGGTTCGAGGACGTGGCCCACTGGCTGTGGACCGGGATCGACTCGACGGACCTGCAGTTCCCGGAGGGCCAGGAGATCTGGATGGCCCTGCCCGACAGCGCCACCCTGACCGACCGCGTCCGGGTGGCCGTGGCCCTCGCGGGCGCCGGTGACCCGCTCCGCTTCGACCTCGACCGCGGCACCACCACCGCCAAGGCGCTGATCGCCGACGTCGTCGAGTCCCTCCCGCTGATCGGCCGCCCGCAGGGCACCGACATCGCCGACCGCCTGTGGACCCGCCTGTCCCCGCGCGAGCCGCAGCCGGACCTGCTGAACGCCGCCCTGATCCTGCTGGCCGACCACGACCTGGCGATCTCGACGATGGCCGCCAGGGTCGCCGCCTCGGCCCACGCCCACCCGTACGCCGTCGTGTCTGCGGGACTGGGTGCCATGGAGGGCCAGAAGCACGGCACCGCCACCACCATCGCGCACCGCTTCCTGGCCCAGGCCCAGTCGGACCCGATGGGCGCCGTGGCCGAGCACCTGCGCTCCGGCGTGCCCATCCCGGGCTTCGGCCACGGCGTGTACCAGTCGCGCGACCCGAGGGCCGACCACCTGCTCGCGCTGCTGCGCGGTCACGGGGACCTGGTGGCGGACAAGGTGATCGCGACCCAGCCGCAGACGTTCCCGAACATCGACCTGGCGCTGGCGCAGTTCGGGCTGCTGTTCGAGATGCGGCCCGACGCCGGGGAGGCGATCTTCGCGATCGCGCGGATCGTGGGGTGGATCGCGCACGCGATGGAGGAGTACAAGGAGCCGGGGCTGAGGTTCCGCGCGATGGGCGTCTACACGGGCGACCGGCCGTAGCCGGCGGCGCCGTGGGCGCACCGGCATCTTCGAGGGGTGGTCCGGGAGCCGCGCCGGGAGGGACTCTGCGCCACCTGGACGGTGCCGTGGTGAGGGAACCGCGGTGAGGGAACCGCGGTGAGCGAGTCGCGGTGAGCGAGTCGCGGTGAGAGAGTCGCGGGGATCGGACGGGTTGCCGGGAGGACGGCGCGGCCGAGCCCGTGCGAGTGCCCGCCTTCCCGCGGCCTTGGTCCGCCCCGGTGGCGTGAGTCATCGGGGGCCATGCGCTGCTCGGGCACGCCACGACCGGCGGCTGGCCCTGCGCCGAGGTCGACGTTCCACCCCGGCACCAGGGCCGCGCCGGGTCGTCACTTCACGCCGAGGCGCTTCAGCACGCTCGTTGTGATGCCGGCCGCGTCCAGGCCGTGGGCGCGCAGGATGCGGGCCCGGGAGTCGTGCGGCAGGAAGCGGGGCGGCAGCGCGAAGGTCGCCACGCAGGTGGACGACCCCGCCAGGGCCTGGCCCAGGCGTGCGCCGAGAGCGCCGGTGGACGTCGTGTCCTCCACCGCCAGCACCAGGCGGTGCTGGCCGCTGTACTTCACGAGGTGCGGGTCCAGGGGCGCGGTCCAGCGCGGGTCGACCACGGTGGCGCAGACGTCGTGCGCGGCCAGTTCCGCGGCCGCGGCGAGACAGGCGCCCGCCAGCGGGCCGACGGCGACGAGCAGCACCTCGGCGGCGGGGTCCTCGTGCAGCACGTCGAAGTGGCTCACCCGGCGCACCGCCAGCACGTCGGGGCCGATGGGGGCCTTCGGGTAACGCACGACAGTCGGTCCGTCGGACACGTCGACCGCCTCGCGCAGCAACTCGCCCAGCGATGCCGGGTCGCGGGGTGCCGCCAGGCGCAGGCCGGGGACGACCGGCAGCACGGAGGCGTCCCACGTGCCGTGGTGCGACGCGCCGTCCGGGCCCGTCACGCCGGCGCGGTCCAGCACGAACGTGACTGGCAGCCGGTGCAGGGCCACGTCCATCAGCACCTGGTCGAACGCGCGGGACAGGAACGTCGAGTAGACGGCGACCACCGGGTGCAGGCCGCCCATCGCCATGCCCGCGGCGGACGTCACCGCGTGCTGCTCGGCGATCCCCACGTCGAACGTGCGGTGCGGGAAGCGCACCGAGAAAGGCCGCAGCCCCACCGGTTCCAGCATCGCCGCGGACAGGCAGACGACGTCGGGGCGGTCCTCGCCCAGCCGGACGATCTCCTCGGAGAACGCGTCGGTCCAGGTGCGGCCGCCGGACGAGCCCGAGGCGCCGATCGCGTGCATGCGGTCGCGCTCGTCGGTCTCCGCGGGGACGTGCCCCTTGCCCTTCACGGTCCGGCAGTGCACGACGACCGGCCGCGCGAGGGCCTTGGCCTCCCACAGCGCGTCCTCGACGGCCTGGACGTCGTGGCCGTCGACCTCACCGACGTAGGCGAGGCCCAGCGCCTCGAACAACCCGCGGGCCGACCCGTCGCGCAACGCCGTCGCGATGCCGCCCGCGGTCGGGTCGTACGAGCGGCCGTTGTCGTTCAGCAGCACCACGACCGGCCGGGTGGAGCCGCCGATGTTGTTGAGCGCCTCCCAGCACATGCCGCCGGTCAGCGCGCCGTCACCGACGACGGCCACCACGCGGCGGTCGGCGCCGTCGAGCTCGAACGCCTTCGCCAGGCCGTCCGCGTAGGACAGTGCGGTCGAGGCGTGTGAGTTCTCCACGACGTCGTGCACCGACTCGGCGGCGGACGGGTAGCCGGACAAGCCGCCGGCCTGGCGCAGCGAGTCGAAGTCGGCGCAGCGGCCGGTCAGCATCTTGTGCACGTACGACTGGTGCCCGGTGTCGAACAGCACGACGTCCGCGGGCGAGGAGAACACCCGGTGCACGGCGATGGTCAGCTCGACGGCGCCGAGGTTCGGGCCGAGGTGCCCGCCGGTCCGCTGCACCTTGGCGACCAGGAACGACCGGATCTCCTCGGCCAGCGCGGCGAGCTCGGGGGCCGACAGGGCGCGGACGTCCGCGGGGGAGGTGATGTCAGCCAGCACGGCGCACCGCCAGCGGCAGCGTGAACGCGATCGTCTCGGTCGCCGTCGTGTGCGTCGACACCGAGACCGGGCCCAGCGACTCCAACGTCCTCACCACCTCGTCCACCAGCTCCGGCGGGGCCGACGCTCCCGCCGACAGCCCCACGCTCGACACGCCGTCGAGCCACGCGGGGTCGATCTCGGACGCGTCGTCGACCAGGTACGCCGGGGTGCCGCCGCGGGTCGCGAGCTCGACCATCCGCACCGAGTTGGAGGAGTTGCGCGACCCCACGACCAGCACCAGGTCCGACCGCTCCGCGACCTCCCGGATCGCGACCTGCCGGTTCGTGGTGGCGTAGCAGATGTCGTCGGAACCGGGCCCGCGCAGCTGCGGGAACTTCCGGTGCAGCGCCTCGACGACCTCGGCCGTCTCGTCGACGGCCAGCGTCGTCTGCGTCAGGTACGACACCGGTCCGGCGATGTCCAGCGCGAGCACGTCGTCGACGGTCTCGACGAGCACCATCCGGTCCGGAGCCTCGCCCAGCGTTCCCTCGACCTCCTCGTGCCCGGCGTGACCGATCAGCACGATGGTGTCGCCGCGGTCGGCGAAGCGCCGGGCCTCGGTGTGCACCTTCGCCACGAGCGGACAGGTCGCGTCCAGCACGTCCAACGACCGCTCCCGGGCCTCCGCGCGCACGGCGGGGGAGACGCCGTGCGCGGAGAACACCGCGGTGGCGCCGAGAGGCACCTCGGAGAGCTCCTCCACGAACACGGCGCCACGAGCCTCCAGCGACCGCACCACGTGGACGTTGTGCACGATCTGCTTGCGCACGTAGACGGGGCCGCCGCGCTGGTCGAGCAGTCGTTCCACGATCTCGATCGCGCGCTCCACCCCGGCGCAGAACGACCGGGGTGAGGCGAGCAGGACCGAACGCGGCGGGTGTTCCGTCATCGAGTGGCCTCTCAGTGGTCTCGGTGGGTGACCAGCTGGGCGAGCGTGCCCAGCTCGACCGCCGCGCGGGCGGTCGGCGACGCCTCGCCGAGGTGGACCAGCGCCTGCGTGTGCAGCTCGTCGGCCTGCGCCTGGCTCCACGCCCGCCCACCGGCCGCGTCGACCAGGAACGCCGCCCGCGCAAGCGTTTCCGGGTTCATCTCGTGCGAACCCGCGTACAACTCCGCCAGCTCGGCGGAGGCGGGCACACCGGCGTTCAGCGCGCGCACGACCGGCAGTGACTTCTTGCGGTTCACCAGGTCGGAGTGCGCGGCCTTGCCCGTCACGGCCGGGTCGCCCCAGATGCCGAGCAGGTCGTCCACGTGCTGGAACGCGAGCCCGAGCTCGGCGCCGTAACCGCGCATGGCCTCGACCTGGAGGTCCGACCCGCCGCCGTACAGCGCGCCCAGCGCCGTGGACGCGCCCAGCAGCGCACCGGTCTTGCCGCGGGCCATCAGCTCGACCTCGGACACCACCACGTCGGACCGCGACTCGAAGTCGAGGTCGTAGGCCTGGCCGTCGAGCAACGCCACCGTGGCGTCGCCCAGCGTCCGGATGGCCTCCAGCGCGCGCGGATGTCCCGACGCGGCGAGGACGTCGACGGCCAGCGCCTGCAACGCGTCCCCCGCCAGTATCGCCGCGCTGACCCCGTACACCGTCCACGCCGTAGCGCGGTGGCGCCGGGTCGTGTCGCGGTCCATCACGTCGTCGTGCAGCAACGAGAAGTTGTGGATCAGCTCCACCGCGACGGCCGCCGGCACGGCGTCGGCGGGGGTGCCGCCGACGGCCTCGGCCGCCAGCAGCACCAGCGCGGGCCGGATCGCCTTGCCGCCGTTCTCGAGCACCGGGTTGCCGTACTCGTCGCGCCACCCGTGGTGGTACTCCGCGACCGCGCGCATCGACGGCGGCAGCTGGTCCACGGCCCTGCGCAGAGCCGGCAGCACGAGGCTCCGGCTCCACGCGAGCACCTCGCCGGCCGCTCGCCCGGCGGCGAGCGGTTCGGTCCTCCCGCCAAACGTCTGTGCTGTCATGGCTACAGACCGACCTCGACGTTCTCCAGCACGCCCAGCGCGTCCGGCACGAGGATCGCGGCCGAGTAGTACGTCGACACCAGGTACTTGAGCATCGCGTGCTCGTCGATGCCCATGAACCGCACGTTCAGGCCGGGCTCGTACTCGTCCGGGATGCCGGTCTGGCGCAGGCCGACGACGCCCTGCTTCTCCTCGCCCAGGCGCATCGCGAGGATCGACGTGGTGCCGTTCTTGTTGACCGGGATCTTGTCGCACGGCGCGATCGGGATGCCGCGCCACGTCTGCAGCTGCCGGCCCTCGACGTCCGCGGTCGGCGAGTAGAGCCCGCGCGAGTTCAGCTGGCGGCCGAACGCGGCGATCGCCTTGGGGTGGGCCAGGATGAGCTTGGTGTTGCGGCGCCGCGAGATCAGCTCGTCCATGTCGTCCGGCGTCACCGGGCCGGAGTGCGTGCTGATCCGCTGCTTGAGGTCGGCGTTCGCGATGAGGCCGAACTCCTTGTTGTTGACGAGCTCGTGCTCCTGCCGCTCGCGCAGCGCCTCGATGGTGAGCCGCAGCTGGTGCTCGACCTGGTCCATCGGCTGGCTGTAGAGGTCGGCGACGCGGGTGTGCACGCGCAGGATCGTCTGCGCCACCGAGAGCTCGTACTCGCGCGGCCGCAGCTCGTAGTCGACGAACGTGCCGGGCAGGGCCGGCTCGCCGTCGTGGCCCGACGCGATGTCGATCTCGGCCTCGCCGTGCTTGTTCGACGTCTTCGACGGGTGCGCCAGCTGCTGCGCGATGTGGTCGTGCAGCGCCTCGATCTGGGTGTCGAGCTGGGCGAACGCCGCCCGCGTCAGCACCACGGCGGTGGTCGGCGTCACCGCGCGGGCCGTGAAGCTCCACTCCTTGTCGGCACCGGCGAGGACCGGCTCGTCACCGATGTACTCGCCGTCCGCGATCGTGCCGAGGGACACGTCGTTGCCGTACTCGCCGCGCCCGGTCTTCGCGACCTTGCCGTGCGCGATGACGATGATCTCGTCGACGGACGTGCCGCGCTGCGCGATCACCTCGCCCGGCTCGTACTCGCGCTGCTCGAAGCGGTTCGCCACGGCCGTCAGCGCCGCCTCGTCCTCGAAGCCGCGCAGCAGCACGAACTCGCCCAGCTCCTGCGGGACGATCCGCACCTCGGACCCGACGGCCGTGAACGTGACGCGGCCGTCGCCGATCGCGTAGCTCAGCCGCCGGTTCACCCGGAACGCGCCACCCTTGGCCTCGACCCACGGCAGCATGCGCAACAGCCACCGGGGCGAGATGCCCTGCATCTGCGGTGCGGACTTGGTGGTCGTGGCGAGGTTGCGCGCAGCGGCCCGCGACAGGCTCATCTGCTGGTCCTCGACCCCAATGCCCGGATCGGTAACAGTCACTGCGGGTCCTGCCAATCTGTTTTCAGCGGGAGGGAACTAGCGGACTAGTGCGGCGGACGTGCCCAGTCCGGTGGGGCGTCGCAACGCCGTCAGCGACGGCGTCGGGTAGGGCTGGTACCGCCCGGTGCGCTGCGTCCACAGCAGCTCACCGGCGAGCCACGACTTGAGCGCCTCGACGTAGGCCTTGAGCGCGGCCCGTTGCGCGGTGTCGAGCCCGTACCGGTCGGCGAGGTGCGGCAGGTCTTGCGCCGCCGATGTCGCGAACTGCTTCATCCGTGCGTTGACCAGGTCGGCGACCATGTCCACCGCCTGCTGCAGCTCGCAGTCGAAGAAGCTCCGCACCACCTGCACCGCGTTGGTGACCAGGCCGGTGTCGGGGCCGAACCTCTCGTACCCGAACACGTCGGCCTTGAGGCTGGTGATGTCGGCGAACGCGTCGACCAGCGCCCGCATGGTGGAGTCGGCCAACAGCTCCGGCGGCAGCCGGTCGATCAACGGCCCGGCGGCGAGCCGCGCGGACATGTCGGCGGCGATGGTCCGGCGCCGCATCTCCACGAAGTCGACGGGGTCGGGCACCCGGCCCTGCGCGTTGCAGTGCACCTCCCACAGCATCGCGTCGAAGTACTCGTCGAGCGAAGCACGGTCGCGCTGGTCGAGCGGAGCCCGCGTGA
This sequence comes from Lentzea sp. NPDC060358, assembly GCF_042725365.1. Lineage (NCBI taxonomy): Bacteria > Bacillati > Actinomycetota > Actinomycetes > Pseudonocardiales > Pseudonocardiaceae > Lentzea > Lentzea sp. NPDC060358. The sequence continues at coordinate 32,323 of NZ_JBHXCW010000024.1, forward strand.
GCAGGTCGGCGAGCCCCCGCTCCACCGCGGACCAGGTGGGCTGACCCGGACTGTCCATGATGGACCGCATGCGGGCGACGAAAGCCTTGGCGCCCAACAGGTCGCGGGTGCGGAAGTAGCCGTCGTAGAACAGGTCCGCCACGTACCAGGCCCACACGTGCATGTCGCTGATCTGCACCAGCGCGTCCAGGCCGAGCGTCGGGTGGGCGAGGGGCGTGAACGACCCGAAGTCGGACTGGTCGTAGTACGCCTCGGTCCAGAGCTGCCCGTCGAGCATGCCCGTGGTCCGCGCCCACGCCCTGCTGTGCTGCCGGACGGCGTCGACGTGCGGCGAAAGCCTTGCCGCGAAAGGCATGTCGAACGAGGGGATCTCAACCACGGGCCACCCCCGGCCAGGCCGCGGACGTGCCCAGGCCGGTCGGCCCGCGCAGGATCGTGCGGAAGAACGCGGAGTTGCCCGCGCCACCGCCCTCGACCTTGGTGTAGCGGCCGGCGTGCAGGTGCCACTCGTGCCCGCCGGACTGCCAGTCCTGCAGTCCCTTGACGTACTTGAGCACCCGCGCCTGCTCCTGCGGCTCCAGCGCGTTCTCGGCGAACAGCAGCGGCAGCTCGGTGAACACGGTGTTCTCGAACTGGTGCAGCCGCGAGGTCAGCAGCCTGTTCACGGCCTCGACCGCGGTCTGCGTGTCGTGGCCGAAGAACTTCTCGAACACCAGCACGCCGTTGGAGTTCTCGCCCTCGCGCAGCACCTCGCGCTCGTACGAGAAGATGTCGTTGCGCAGGTGGATCGCGTCGGAGAACGTGTCGGAGAGGACCCGCAGCGGGCGGGTGCCCGCGACGGACGCGGGCACCTCCGCGGCCTCGGACAGCTCCACCAGGTTCGCCGACCAGGGCGCGCCGCCGACCTTGCGGCGCATCTCGACGTACTCGATCGGGTTGGCGACCGTGCCGCTCTCGATGTTCTTGACCTCCCACATGCACTCGAGCAGCAGGTTGTGGGTGCTCGTGGTGAACCGGCGCCGCCAGTCCTGCGACATCAGCGGGATCGTCCGCTGCCACAGGTCGACCAGCCCGCGCTCGGTCGGGTTCCGCGGCTCCGGCCACGGGTCCGTGCCGTTGAGCGGCATGAACGCCGGCAGCCGGTCGAGGTAGGCCTTGGCTCCCGCGACGTCCTTCGTCTGCTTGAACTCCGCGAGGAACTCGTCGTCGAAGTAGAAGACCCAGACGTACCAGTCGGTGATGAGGTCGAGGACCTCCGCGGGCGCGTCCGGGTGGGTCCACGCGCACATGAACCCGTAGTCGTCGCCCGCGAGGACCTCTTCGGTCCACACCCCGGTGTCGAGCATCCCCATGTCCCGCGCCCACTGCGTCGAGTGGGCGCGGGCGCGGTCGAGGTGCGGGTTCCTCCGCGCCGGGTGCGGCACGTAGAACTCCGGCATGGTGAAGGAGGACAACGGTCCTAGCCCTCGCGGCCGAGCTCGACGTGCTCGAGCACGCCGATGGCGTCCGGCACCATGATCGCGGCCGAGTAGTAGGCGCTGACCAGGTAGTTGATGATCGCCTGGTCGTTGATGCCCATGAACCGCACCGACAGGCCCGGCTGGTACTCGTCGGGGATGCCGGTCTGGTGCAGGCCGATGACGCCCTGGTTCTGCTCGCCGGTGCGGATCAGCATGACCGACGACGTGCGGGTGTCCGAGATCGGGATCTTGTTGCACGGCAGCACGGGGATGCCGCGCCAGGCGGGCACCTGCTGGCCGTTGAAGTCGATGTGCTGCGGGTAGAGGCCGCGCCGGTTGAGCTCGCGGCCGAACGCGGCGATCGTGCGCGGGTGGGCGACGAAGTAGCCGGGGTCCTTCCACACGATCGACAGCAGCTCGTCGAAGTCGTCCGGCGTGGGCGGGCCGGAGCGGGTGTGGATGCGCTGCTTGAGGTCCGCGTTGTGCAGCAGGCCGAACGAGCGGTTGTTGACGATCTCGTGCTCCTGGCGTTCGCGCAGGGCCTCGATCGTGAGCCGCAACTGCTGCTCGACCTGGTCCATCGGGTGGTTGTAGAGGTCCGCGACCCGGCTGTGGACCTGCAGCACGGTCTGCGCGACGCTCAGCTCGTACTCGCGCGGCGTGAGCTCGTAGTCGACGAACGTGCCGGGCAGCACGGGCTCGCCGTCGTGGCCGGACGCGAGGTCGATCTCGGCCTCGCCGTGCTCGTCCTGCGGCTTGTTGCGGCTGTTGAACGTGTGCTGGATGTGCGCGCGCAGGCCGCCGGCCTCGCCGTTGAGCGCCTGGAAGGCCTCCCAGGTCAGCGTGAGCACCGTGACCGGCGTGACGGCCTTGGCGGTGAACTCCCACTCGCCCTGCGGGCCCGCGAGGACGGTCTCGCCGAAGTACTGGCCGTCGGCCAGGTTGCCCAGGACGGTCTCGCCGCCGTACTCGCCGGTGCCGACCTTGTCGACCTTGCCGTGCGCGATCAGGACGACCTGGTCCTTCGGCCGGCCCTTCTCGACGATGACCTCGCCGATGCCGTACTCCCGCTGCGTGAAGCGGCCGGCGAGCGCGGCGAGGACCTCTTCGTCGTCGAAGCCCTTCAGCAGCGCGAGCTCGGTGAGCTCCATCGGCACGACGCGGACCTCGGCGCCGATGTTGGTGAACGAGACGCGGCCGTCGCCGAGCGTGTAGGTGAGGCGCCGGTTGACGCGGTAGGCACCGCCCGCGGCCTGGACCCACGGCAGCACCTTGAGCAGCCAGCGGGAGGTGATTCCCTGCATCTGCGGGACGGACTTGGTGGTCGTGGCCAGATTACGAGCGGCGGCCGTACCCAAGCTCAGCTGCTGACGGCCCTCGTTGAGGTCAGAATCCGTCACGGTCACAACCCACACCTACCTGTCTCAATGCGCTAATGGAGCAATCCGACGAGCCGGAATGGACGTTAGTTCGCGCAATTGAGAACTGTGAAGGGGCCAAGAAGGCGACATTCGGGTGGGTGGTTTCGGCCTTTCGCTGCTACTGAGCGTGCAACTACTGCCGTAGTCGGGGCACTCCGCGGGATCGGGCGAGTGACCGGCGACTATTCACAAGATGGTGGAATGACCACCTCGTTTGGTCCAATAGGATCACTCTTTGGTGCATATTCTCCGGGTAGGTACCGGTGCTATGCGCCACCACTGCGAGTGGGCTCGAATCCACTCGAAGCGGTGGGCGCCAATGCCGGCTCGTGAGCGGTCGGGTGGAGATCGGTCCGAACTCCTGATTTTGTGCCGGCACCTATTCGTGCTATTACGCGTCCCGGGAGTTCAGGAACGATTCGAGCTGGGTCACGACGAACTCGTGGTCCTGCGCCTGGGGCAGTCCGGAGACGCCCACCGAGCCCACCGGACCGGTGCCGCGGACGATCACCGGGAAGACACCGCCGTGCGCCGCGTAGAGGGCGGGGTCGAGGTGCGCCTCCGCCTCGAACGCGCCGCCCTTCTCGCGCAACGCGGTGCCGACGTAGAACGAGCTGTGACCGAACCGCTCGACCACGCGGGCCTTGCGCTCGAGCCAGCTGTCGTTGTCCGGCGAGGTGCCGGGCAGCGAGGCGTGGAAGAGCCGATGTCCGTTGCGCTGCACCGAGATCGCGATCGGCAGCCCCTGCTCGCGGGCGGCGTCGAGCAGGTGCAGGCCGAGCTCGATCGCGACGTCGTTGCCGAAGCGCGCGAACTGCAGCCGCCGCTCCTGGGCGAGCAGTTCCTCAGCGGTGGGGCTCACAGCTGCACCGTCCTGTTCTCCCGTGCGGAGGTGAACGCGGCCTCGATGACCCGCAGCGCGTCGACCGCGCCCGCCGGGTCGACCGGGACGCGTCCCGCCCGCAGTTCCGCGTAGAAGGTCTGGTAGGCGCCGGGTTCGACGGCGACCTCGGTCGTCTCGCCGAGCACGCCGAGCCTGCCCGTGCGGGTCTCGTGCCCCCAGCCGTACCCGGTGGGGCGGCGGCCGGCGGCGAGCGCGTTCTCCTGCTCGTCGAGGCCGTCGATCTCGAACGCGCCCTCGCTGCCGAGCAGCCGGAAGCGGGGCCCGTGGTGCGCCGCGTGCGCGTTGGCCCACAGGTGCGAGCGGACGCCGTTCGCGTGCGTCAGCGCCACGAACACGTCGTCGTCGACCTGCGCGCCCGGCCGGCGCCGGTCGAGCTCGGCGTAGACGGCCGAGACCGGGCCGAAGAGCTGCAGCGCCTGGTCGACGAGGTGCGCGCCGAGGTCGTAGAGCAGGCCGCCGGCCTCCCGCGGGTCGCCGAGCTCGCGCCAGTTGCCGCCGACCTCCGGGATCCAGCGCTCGAACCGGGACTCGAACCGCCGGACCTCGCCGAGCTTGCCGAGAATCCCGCGCACGGTGAGGAAGTCGCTGTCCCAGCGGCGGTTCTGGAACACCGAGAGCGGGACGCCGGCGGTCGCGGCCGCCGCCACGAGCTCCTCGGCCTCGGCGGAGGTCGGTGCGAACGGCTTGTCGACGACGACCGCGACGCCCTTGGCGATCGCCCGCTTCGCGTGCTCGGCGTGCGTCCGGTTCGGGGTGGCGACGACGACGAGGTCGAGGTCCAGCGCGAACAGCTCGTCCACGGTCACGACCGCCGCGTCCGGGTGCTCGGCACGGGCCTGCGCCCGCCGTCGCGGGTCCGTCGTGGCGACCGCGACGAGGTCCATGCCCGCGGTGGACGCGATGAGCGGGGCGTGGAAGACCCGTCCCGCGATGCCGAAGCCCAGAAGTCCGACTCTCATGCTTCCGATTAAAGCAACGCTGTTGAATAATTGCGAGCGTGGACCTCTCCTCGCTGCGCTCGCACAACGACCGGACGGTGCTCGGGCTGGTCCGCTCGGGAGCGGTGAGCAGGGCTTCCATCGCCGCGGAGGCCGGGCTCACGCCGCAGGCGGTCTCGAAGATCGTGGCGAGGCTCATGGCGGCGGGCCTGCTGGAGGAGATCGGCACCGTGCGCGGCGGGGGCCGCGGCAAGCCGAGGACGACGCTCCGCCTGGCCGCCGGGGGAGCGTGCGCCTACGGGGCCTACGTCGACCGCGACGAGCTGCGCGTGGTCCGGCTCGACCTCACCGGCGAGGTGGTGTCGTCCGCGGTCGTGCCGCTCGCCCCGATGTTCACCCCGGACGACGTCCTGACCGCGCTGGCGCCGCTGGTCCCCGTCCGCGACGAGGTGCTCGGGCTCGGCATCGCGATCGCCGGGCCGCTCACCTTCCCCGCGGGCGTGGTGTCCCCGAACGGACTGCCCGGCTGGGACTGCGTGCCACTGCGGGCGCTGGCGGAGGACCGCCTCGGCCTCCCGGTCGCGGTGGACAAGGACACCAACGCCGCCGTGCTCGCCGAGGCGTGGCGGCGGCCGCTGCGGGACGCGGCGCTGGTGTTCGCCGGCACCGGTCTGGGCGTCGGGTTGCTGCTCGGCGGCGAGGTGCACCGCGGCGGCCGGTCGGGCGCGGGAGAGTTCGGGCACACGACGATCCAGCTCGACGGCCCGCTGTGCGTGTGCGGCCGGCGCGGGTGCGTGGAGGCGGTGCACGCGGCGGCGTCCGGGGCGGAGGCGGCGCGGGTGCTGGGCGCGGCGGTGCGGAACCTGGTGCAGCTGCTGGACCTCGACCAGATCGTCCTGAGTGGACGGAAGGTGCTGGCGGCGCCGGAGCTGTACCTGGAGGCGATGCCGGAGGTGGACGTGAGCGTCTCGTCGTCCGGGTCCGACCTGGTGCCGGTGGGCGCGGGACTGCTGGTTCTCGGGGAGTTGTTCTAGTGGACACCTCGCGGGCGGATTCGCCGCGCCGCGAGGTGTGAACGCGGTCCCCGGCAGGCCGGCGTCGAGCGATTAGCATCGGGGCATGGACGTCGAGCACGTCGTCGGTCTGCCGCACCCGCGGCTGCGGCCGTTCGTCACGCGGTACTCCGGATACCGGATGCGCACCGAGCCCGGCATCCACCGCGGCCTGCCGTCGCGGTCGCTCACCCTCGTCGTCACGCTGGACGGCACGGTCGACCTCGGCGGCGACCGGTTCGCTGCGCTGTGCGGGGGGCTGCACGACGAGGCCGTGATCATCAGCCACGACGGGTTCCAGCACGGTGTCCAGTGCGCGCTCACCCCGTTGGGAGCGCGGGCTTTCTTCGGTCTGCCCGCGGGGGAGCTGTCCGGTGTGTCCGTTGGCCTCGACAGCCTCCACGCGCCCGCCGCCGAGTTGCGCGAACGGTTGCAGGAGGCGGCGACGTGGCTCGACCGGTTCGCGTTGATGGACCGCGTGCTGGGCGGGCTGGTGCGGCCGGTGCGGCAGCGGCCCGAGGTGGCGTGGGCGTGGCAGCGCCTCGCGAGCGGCGCGCCGGTGGGCGAGATCGCCGCCGAGGTCGGCTGGAGCCGCCAGCACCTGAGCGCCCGGTTCGCGGCCGAGTACGGGCTGACGCCCAAGGTCGTGGCCAGGGTCATGCGGTTCGAGCGCGCCAACGGGATGCTGCGCGGCGAGCGGCGGCCGACGCTGACCGAGGTGGCCGCCGCCTGCGGCTACACCGACCAGGCGCACCTCACCCGCGACTGGCGCTCGCTGTGCGGGGCGACCCCGACCGAGTGGATGGCGGCCGAGCTTCCATTTCTACAAGGCGGCGGAGGGTGACGAGGCGCAAGGTGGACGCATGACTCCTGCACCCACCTGCTGGCCGACACTGTCCTATCAGGACGCGCCCGCTGCGATCCGGTTCCTGGTCGAGGCCTTCGGTTTCACCGAGCACCTCGTCGTCCCCGGCGAGGCCGAGGGCGAGGTCGTGCACTGCGAGCTGGTCTGGCCGGAGGGCGGCGGCGTGATGCTCGGGTCCGTCCTGCGCTCGGTCGGCGAGGTCGAGGCGACCAGGGCCGGTGCCGGTGCGGTCTACGTGGTGACCGACCGGCCGGACGAGCTCCACGCCCGCGCGCTCGCCCGCGGCGCGACCGAGGTCCGCGGGCTGCGCGACGAGGACTACGGGTCGCGCGGCTTCACCGTCACCGACCCCGAGGGCAACCGCTGGAGCTTCGGCACCTACCGCGGCGCCTGAACTCCGCCGAACTGGCCCGGCTCTCCCTCCGGGCGGGTGGCGCGATTTTCGGTGGCCCCGGTGGTGCCGCGCGTGGTGCGATCCGGGGTCATGGGGACTTTCGAGGAACTCGTGGCCGAGGGAGCCGCGGTGCCGCTGGAGGGCTGGGACTTCTCCTGGTTCGAGGGCAGGGCCACCGAGGAACGCCCGCCGTGGGGCTACGCGTCGGTGATCGCCGAGCGGCTCGCGGCCGTCGGGTCGGCGCTGGACCTGCAGACCGGCGGGGGAGAGGTGACGGCGTCGGCGCCGGTGAAACCGCCGCTGCTGGCCGCCACCGAGTCGTGGCCGCCGAACGCCGCCGTGGCCGCGCGGAACCTGCCGGAGGCGGTGGTCGTGCGAACACCTGACGAGGGGCCGCTGCCGTTCCGCGACTCCCTGTTCGACCTGGTGATCAGCCGGCACCCCGTCGTGACGCCGTGGGGTGAGGTCGCACGGGTGCTCAAGCCCGGCGGGACGTACTTCTCGCAGCAGATCGGCGAGGGCACGAACCGGGAGCTGACCGAGTTCATGATGGGCCCGCAACCGGTGGGCGACGCGCGCAGCACCGCGCGAGCGCGGGCGGAGGCCGAGGCGGCCGGGCTGGAGGTGCTCCGGCTCGAACCCGCCGCATTGCGGGTGGCGTTCTTCGACGTCGGCGCGGTCGTCCACTTCCTGCGCAAGGTGCTGTGGACGGTGCCCGGTTTCACCGTGGACGGCTACCGGCAACGGCTCCTGGACATGCACGCGCACATCCAGGAGCACGGTGAGTTCGTCTGCACCTCGACGCGGTTCCTCGTCGAGGCGCGCCTGCCGGGACGCCTCAGGCCTGCTGGTGCCGCCGCCTCGCCAGGATCACCTTGAAGAGGTCCACGTCGCGCTGGCTGATGGTCATCAGCCAGCCCGGCTTGCGCAGGTCCTGCACGTCGTGGACCAGCTGCGTGCCGATCCAGCCGGACTCGGCCGTGTAGCGCTCCTGGACGGTGCGCCCGTCGGGACCCGTCCAGATCCTGGCGATCTCGCGCGCGTCCTCCACGGACTCCTTGTCCTCGGACAGCCACGCGAAGTACTGGAAGTTCATGGGCGTCAACGCGGCTGACGTTCGCGGCGGATGGTGACGCGCTTGCCCTTGATCGTGGCGTCGCGCAGCTGCTCGATCACGTCGTTCGCGGCGGGACCGGGCACCTCGACCAGCGAGAACCGGTCGGCGATCTCGATCGCGCCGATGTCGCGGCCCTTGAGGTTCGTCTCGCCGGTGATCGCGCCGACGATGTCCTGCGGGCGGATGCCGGAGGACCGGCCCGCACCCAGGAACAGCCTCGTCATGCCCTCGGACGGGCCGCGGCGCTCGCGGCGGGGACCCGCCGGGGCACCGTCGCGGCGCGGACGGTCCTCGCGCGGGCGCACCTCCGGGATCTCCTCCTCGTCGGCGGCGGCACCGGAGGCCTCGTGGGCGAGCTTGACCGCGGCCAGCGCGATGTCCATGACGTCGAACTCGTCGGCCAGCGTCTCGACGACGACGCGGAACCGCGACAGGTCGTCCTCCATCAGCGACTCGTGCAGCGACGAGCGGGTCAGCTCCAGCTGCCGCGCGCGCAGGTCGGCGACGGTGGGGACCTTCTCCATCGGGATCTTGGTCTTGGTGACGCGCTCGATCGTCTTGAGCATCGAGTTCTCGCGCGGCTCGACCAGCGTGATCGCGACGCCCTCGCGGCCCGCGCGGCCGACGCGGCCGATGCGGTGCGTGTACGCCTCGGGCGCGGACGGCACGTTGTAGTTGACGACGTGCGTGAGCTGCTCGATGTCGAGACCGCGGGCCGCGACGTCGGTGGCCACGAGCAGGTCGGCGGTGCCGCCGCGCAGGCGGGACATCACGCGGTCGCGCTGCTCCTGGCTGATGCCGCCGTGCAGCGACTCGGCGCGGTAGCCGCGGCCGTTCAGGGTTTCGGTGAGCTGGTCGACCTCGTCGCGGGTGCGGCAGAACACGACGGCGGCGGTCGGCGACTCGACGTCGAGCACGCGGCCGAGCGCGGCGGGCTTGTGCTCGCGGCGCACCAGGTACGCGGTCTGCCGGACGCGCGGCGCCTCGCCGGGCTCGGTCTTCTCGCGCTCGATCTGGATGAGCACGGGGCTGCGCAGGTGGCTCTTGGCCATGCGGTCGATGCGCGGCGGCATCGTGGCCGAGAACAGCACGGTCTGCCGTTCGGCCGGGGTCTCGGTGAGGATCGCGTCGATGTCTTCCGCGAAGCCCATGTCGAGCATCTCGTCGGCCTCGTCGAGCACGACGACCTGCAGGTCGCCGAGCTGCAGGGTGCCGCGCTGCAGGTGGTCGATCGCGCGGCCCGGGGTCGCGACCACCACGTCGACGCCGCGGGACAGCTCGCGCAGCTGCCGCCCGATCGGCTGGCCGCCGTAGATCGGGAGCACGCGGGTGCCCATGTGCCTGCCGTAGCGGTGCACGGCCTCGGACACCTGCACCGCCAGTTCGCGGGTCGGGGCCAGGACGAGCGCGAGAGGCTTCTCGCCCTTGCCTATCCGGTCGGCGATGCGTTCGAGCAGCGGCAGGGCGAACGCCGCCGTCTTGCCCGTGCCCGTGGCGGCCTGCCCGAGCAGGTCGTTGCCCGCGAGCAGCGGCGGAATCGCTTCGGACTGGATCGGCGTCGGCTCCTCGTAGCCCAGCGTCGTGAGCGCGTTGAGGATGTCGGGCCGCAGCCCCAGGTCGGCGAAACCGTTGTCGGCGGTGGTCATGGCGAACATCTTCCCCCACCGCCCGACATCGCACTCACCCAGACCGTCCCACGCGGTCCCGCGCGCCCCGCACCGCCCGTCCGCGCTGCTCCGCACCCCGCCGGGGCCGGTGATGATCTCGATCGGACCGGCCGCGTTCCGATGAGGACACCTGCCCGCCGGTCGTGGTGCCCGCACGCGGGTTTCGTGACCCCGGCCACACCGCACGACCGTGCGGTGATCGTCCACAATGGACTTACCCGGCGCGGTCTCCCGGTAAGCGGATTCCGGCGCCGCCGGCCTCCGTCCGCCGACTGTCCATTGTGGAATGTCCGTGCCGGTCACCGCAAGTGCGCGACTCGTCACGGTCCGGTACCTAAGCTGGCGGGATGAACCGAATGACGGTCTGCGCCTCGCACCTGGTCACCCTGCCCGGCGCGCCCCACGGCCCGGTCCGCGCCGCGATCGCCACCGCGCGCGACGCCGTGGCCGCGTTCGACCCGGAACTGGTCGTCTTCTTCGGCACGGACCACCGACGGGCGTTCCGCGCCGTGGTCCCGACCTTCGCCGTGGTGCTGTCGGCCGAGGCGCAGGGCGACGTGGCCGGACCGGTTGGCCGCTACGACGTGCCGTCCGACGCGGGACGCGCGCTGGTGGCGGACCTCGTCGCACACGACTTCGACATCGCCACGGCCTACCAGGCCGCCCTGGACCACGCCTTCGGTCACACGGCCCGCGACCTGCTGGGCGCCGTGGACGCCAAGCCGGTGCTGCCCGTCTTCGTCAACTGCGCCTCGCCCCCGCACGCCTCCTTCCGCCGCGCGGCGCGGCTGGGCCGCCGCGTCGGCGAGTTCTTCGCGGACCGGCGCGTCCTGTACGTGGGCTCCGGCGGCCTGGCCCACGACCTGCCCGGCTTCCGCGAGCGGGAGACCGGCGAGGAGCTGACCGAGGCCGAACGCCAGGCGTGGATCAGGTCGGTCAACGACCGGGCGCGCGCCGAGGGCACGATCCGCTCGCTGGTGCGCACGTGGGACGAGGAGTTCCTCGCGGGCGTCGGCGGCACGTCGTGGGAGTGGCTCGACTCGATCGGCACCGACCTGGTGCCGAGGGCGGGCAACGGCGCGGCGGAGTGCCTGACCTGGACGGCCGCGTGGGCGGCCGGCGGGCGGGGGCTGGTGGCGCTGGCGCACGAGTTCGACACGAGCGGCCGTGCGGTCGCGATGACGCACTAGTTTCACCGCCTATTTTCGGCGTTTAACGCCCGTGGGTTTTCTTCACTCCGATAAAAGCCCTACAGCGCGTATGACGCGCATTGTCACCGAGGCGGACTAACGACACGCTCAATCGGGCGTTGACCAGGAACAATTTGACGGGAACACGGCCGAGTGCGGTAGATTGGCCGAGTTCCAAGCCACAAAATAAAACCGTGAAGTTTCGTTGGACGCCCCACGCGGGGCAGCGTCACGCCATCCCCGACGAGCCTGCCGCGGGGCAGGTCGTCGAGACACTGTGCGGCGATCCCTGGGTCCCGCACCAGATCAGCCTGTGGCGCGACAAGAACGTGTGGCCGACGTGCCGTGACTGCGACGGCATCTGGCGAGAGAGCGAGGGGATGCTGCCGTGGCCGCGGAAATCCTGACGGAGGACCTGCTCCGCACTTCCCTTCAACGCCTTTCGCGTGAGGTGGTGAAGACCTATCCGCAGTTCGGCGAGCTGCTCGCGCGGAACATGCTGCGCACGTGCGGGTTGATTCCCGACCTCGAGCGCGCGGCGCATTTCCGCGAGCTCGGCACGTTGCTCATCGACCTCGGCCGGCTGTACCTGGCCGAGGCGGACGTGCTCGCGACGGTGGAGCAGCCACCGGACTGACGCGCGTCCACCGGGACCGGACGACCGGGTCGATACCATCCGGGTCATGACCATGCCCGCAGCGATCGGTGCCGTCAGGGAAGCGTTCGTCGGGCTCACCGCGGGCGACTTCGACCTGCCGCCGCGCCACGCCTTCAGCGACAGCCGGTCCCTCGTGATGGCCGTGCACCACCGGCCCACGGGGTCCACGGCGGTCAAGGTGATCAGCATCGAGGTCGAGCGGGACCCGGTCATCACCGGCACGGTCGTCTACTCCCACCCGGACGGGCAGTTCGTCACCGACGCGGTGCCGCTCACGACGGTGCGGACCGGCGCCGTCGTCGGCGTGGCCACGGACCTGCTGGCCGACCAGGACGCCTCGCACCTCGCGCTGCTCGGCGCGGGGGCGCAGGCGGCCGACCAGGTCCGCGCCGTGCACGCGGTGCGGCCGTTGAAGAAGCTCGTCGTGTTCAACCGCAACGCCACGAGGGCGGAGGCGCTCGTGGAGGACCTCCGCGACGAGCTGCCGGACACGGTGGTGGACGTGGCGGCCAGCGCGGAGGACGCGGTCGCGAGCGCGGACGTCGTGTGCTGCGCGACGGCGTCGACGGTGCCGCTGTTCTCGTGCGACGCGCTCAAGGACCGGGTGCACGTCAACGCGATCGGGTCGTACCGGCCGGTGATGCGGGAGCTGCCGCAGGAACTGCTCGCCACCGCGGAGGTCGTGGTGGTGGACCAGGTCGAGGCCGCGCTCAGCGAGGCCGGGGAGATCATCCGGGCGGTGAACTCCGGGGTGCTGCGGCTCGAGGCGCTGGTCGAACTCGGCGCGGCGCTGGGGAACCCGCCGCTGCGGCAGGGGCGGACGGTGTTCAAGTCCGTCGGCGTCGCGGTGCAGGACTGGGCGGTCGCGCGCCTGCTGGCCTGAGCGGGCCGAAACGACGAAGCGCTGGCCGCGCACCCTTCAGGAAGGGCGTCGCGACCAGCGCTTCACGTCAGGTCAGGCAGACCCGACGGGGTTTTCTCAGACCCGCCACTTCTGGCTGGCAACGCCGAGGCACTGCCAGATGTGGGTCTTCGTGCCGTCCGCGGAGGAACCGCCCACGGTGTCCAGGCACTTGTTCGCCTGGGGGTTCACTATGTCCTGGGCCCCGCTCACGGCCCACTGCTGCGCAGCGGTCCCGTTGCAGTCCCAGAGTTGGACCACAGTGCCGTTGGCCGTGCCGCTCTGGTTGACGTCGAGGCACTTGCCCAGCGCGCGGATGGTCCCGTCACCGGGACGGCTCCACTTCTGGGCGGCGTTGCCGTTGCAGCCCACGACCTGGACCGGCGTGCCGTTGGCGGTGTTCGCCCACGCCACGTCGAGGCACTTGTCGCCGACGCCGCGGATCTCCGAGCCGCCACCGCTGGGGGTGTCGTTGGAGACGCGGACCCAGTCGACCACGAGCTGCTGCGGGAACGTCGTGCTGGAGTTCGGGTAGCCGGGCCACTCGCCACCGACCGCGAGGTTGATGACGATGAAGAACGGCTTGTTGAACACCCACGGGTTGCCGTTGACGTCCGTCGGCGTGTTGCGGGCGTAGACGTTGCCGTCCACCGACCACGTGATCTCGCCCGGCTTCCAGTCAACCGCGAAGTTGTGGAACCCGTCCGAGAAGTTCGGGCCGTTGTAGGCGTGGGACTTGCCGCCCGAACCGGAGTACCCCGGACCGTGGATCGTGCCGTACACGGTGTTCGTCTGGTGTCCCAGGAACTCCATGATGTCGATCTCGCCGGAACCCGGCCACGGGTTGCCGGTGTTGATGTCGGCACCCAGCATCCAGAACGCCGGCCAGATCCCCTGGCCGCGCGGCATCTTCATCCGCGCTTCGAACCGGCCGTAGGTCTGGGTGAACTTGCCCGCGGTGTTGATGCGGGCAGAGGTGTACTCACACCGGCCGTACCAGCACTGGTAGTTGCCGGGGTTCTCGCGCTTGGCGGTGATGACCAGGTTGCCCTGGCCGTCGTGCACCGCGTTCGAGGTGCCCGCCTGGTACCACTGCGACTCTCGGTTGTTGCCGTTGTTGTTACCGACTTCCATTTGCCACTTGCTGCCGTCGACACCGGTGCCGGCGGGAGCGTTGAACTCGTCGGCCCAGGTCACCGCCGCGTTGGCAGGGGGAGCTTGGCTGGTGGTGGCAACGGTGATCCCCGCAGCCACCATGAAGGCGGCGGCGAGGCCCGTCCCGATGCGTCGAAGCATCGAACCGACCTTTCCGGGTGTTTAGTTGTTGCGCCCAGTGGTTCAGAAGTGTTGCCACGCCGTGACCCAGGGTCAACTTGTAAAGGTTTTCATCTTTTTGTCATATGAGAGCGCTCTCAAGTGATCTAGGTCCTGACCAGCGAGTTCTACGCGGAGTGTGACCAATTGGGGTCGAAAGACGGGTGCAAGAGGTTCAGACCATCGCTTCGGGACGGTCGGTCGCGGGGTGGTGGTCCGTCATTGGGTGGCGGTCGGTCGCAGGGGTGGTGGTTCGTCGTGGGGTGGCGGTCGGTCGCGGAGTGGCGGTCGGCGTCGGCTGCCCGCTGGAGGTGCCCGCCGTCACCTTGACCAGACCGAGCTAATAGCGTTAGCTTTCCGGCTATGGCTGTTCGTCCACGTCTCACGACCGGCAAGGTCGTCGACGCCGCACTGGACCTGCTCGACGAGCACGGGCTCGAGGGGGTGACGCTCGCCGCCGTCGCCGCGCGGACCGGCGTCGCCACACCGTCGCTCTACAAGCATGTCGCGAGTCTCGCCGAGCTGCGCGGCCACCTCGGCGTGCGGGTGACCGAGCAGATGACCGACCGGTTCACCGAGGCGGTGCTGGGGCTCTCCGGCGACGACGCGGTCAGGTCGTTGATGCACGCCTACCGCGCCTACGTCGCGGAGTACCCGAAGCGGTACGCGGCCGCGCCGATGGACCCGCTGCACGACGACCTGCAGCGCGCCGCGGGCATGAAGCTCATGGAGGTCCTGTTCGCCACGCTGCGCGGCTACGGGCTCGAGGGGTCGGAGGCGGTGCATGCCACGCGACGACTCCGGGTGCTCGCCCACGGGTTCGCGTCGATCGAGTCGAACGGCGGCTTCGGGCTGCCGGAGGGGCTCGACGAGACCTACGACCAGCTGATCCGGATGTACCTCGACGATCTCAGGGGGAAATCGTGAAGTGGACGCTCACCGCCGCCGGACTGCTGTTCCTGCTCTACCCGGTGGTCAGACCGTGGGAGGACGAGACGACCGCCGCGGGGGCGGCGGCCGCGATGGGGTCGCAGGCGTGGGTGCTGTCGCACCTGTTCGCCATGATCGGCTTCATCCTCGTGCCGATCGCGCTGCTGGAGGTCCACCGGACCGCCGCGATCACGTTCTGGGTCGGCGCCGGCCTCACGCTGCCCTACTACGGCGCCGAGGACTTCGGGCTGCACGAGATCGCCGGGCAGCCGAACCTGCTCGAACTCGCCGAGGCCGTGCGCTACAACCCGTTCGCCATCACGACTTTCGGCGTGGGCCTCGTGACGATGGGCGTCGCGGCGGTCATGGTCGCGCTGAAGCTCAGGACCACGCCGTCGCTCGTGTTCGCGGCCGGGTTCGTCCTGTTCCTGCCGCAGTTCTTCACGCCACCGGCCGCACGGATCGCGCACGGCGTGCTGATGGTCGCCGGCTGCGCGTGGCTCGCCTGGGCGTCAGCGCGCCGTGAGGCGGAAGACCCTCAGCTCGCGGCCGCCTGACTTCGCGACGTAGTCCTGGAACGCGGGCCAGGCCGCCACCATCCTCGTCCAGGCGGCCTCCCGCTCGGCCCCTTCGAGCAGCGTCGCGCGCACGTCGCGGACGTCGCCCTTGACGTTGACCCGGATGTCCGGGTTCTTCAGGAGGTTCGCGGTCCACGCGGGGTGGTGCGGCTTGCCCCAGTTGGACCCGACGACGAGCATCGAGTCGCCGTCGGCCACGTACTGGACCTGGTTCTCGCGCCGCTCACCGGACTTGGCGCCCACCGTGATCAGGGTCAGGCCGGTCTGGCCGCTGAACCCCACGAGGCCGATCCTGCCGCCGGTCAGCTTGTACAACAGCCGGTCGGTGCCGATCACGGCCTTCTGCTGCCACGACATTCAGAGCGCTCCCGTCGACCTCGCCGCGTGGACGGCGGCGGTTCTGTTGTGCACCCCCAGCTTGCGCATCGCGCCGCGGAGGTAGGCCTTGACGGTTTCGGTGCTCAACCCGAGCTCGGCGGCGATCTCCCGGTTGGACGCACCGACCGCGGCCAGCCGGAGCGTATCGAGTTCGCGCGGGGTCAGTCCCGCGGGGACGGCGACGGGGATCTCGCCGCCGAGGTCCTGGTGCACCTTGCGCAGCCGTTCGCGCAGCACCGGGTCGCGGACCAGCTTCGCGACCTCCGAGAGCTCGCGGAGCGCGGCCTGCGTGTGAAGAGAAGGCATGTCCAGGTCCCCCGCGAAGCCCTGTGCGATGGCACCGGCCGTCCTGATGGCCCGGTCGCCGACGGTCGTCTGTCCGCGCACGGCGCCGTAGAGGACGCCGTGCACCGTGCCGCGCACCGTCACCGGGTAGGCGAACACCGAGGTCAGGCGTTCGTCCACGACGACCATCTGGTCGAACTCGTGGGTGATCGCGCGGGTCGAGGCGTAGTCGTTGACGCGCACCGCCGTGCCCATCGCGATCGCCGCGCCGCCCAGTCCGCGGCCGGTGCCGACGCGCAACCCCTGCAACGAGGTGCCGTGCGTGCCGAAGAAGCTGCTCAGCACGAGGTCCCGGGCCGGCGTGACGGCACCGCCGAACACCACGGGCAGCCCGGTGGCCCGGCGCAGCATGTCCAGGCGCTGCGGGAGCAGCGCGTGGAAACGTTCTGGCAACACGCCCGCAGTCTCACCCACGACCGCACCCTCGAAAAGGGGTACACCCCCGGACGGGGGTATACCGGAGGCCCCGACCTCCTCACCCTCGGGGAATGTCCAGTCACGACACCTACCGCGCGGCGCGCGACCTGATGCTCACCGAGCCGGAGAAGTTCGGCTGGCCGGACTTCGGCGACGACGGCTTCAACTGGGCGCACGACTGGTTCGACGTCATCGCGCGGGACAACGGCCGGACGGCGCTGCACCTCGTCGAGGAGGACGGGACCGAGCGCGTCCGCACGTTCGACGAGATGCGCCGCCGGTCCAACCGGGTCGCGCACTGGCTCGCGTCGCACGGCGTGGGCCGGGGCGACAGCGTGATGATCATGCTCGGCAACCAGGTCGAGCTGTGGGAGTCGATGCTCGCGGTGATGAAGCTCGGCGCGGTGATCATGCCGACCACCACCGCGCTCGGCCCGGCCGACCTCGCGGACCGGCTGCACCGCGGGTCCGTGCGGCACGTCGTCGCACGGGCGCAGGACGCGGACAAGTTCGCGAGCGGCCCCGTCCTGATCGCGGTGGGGGGCACCGCGCCGGGCTGGCTCGACTACGCCGACGCCGACGCCTCGCCGGACGACCCGCTGCCGCACCCGGACACCAGGGCAGGCGACCGGTTGCTGCTGTACTTCACCTCCGGCACCACGAGCCGCCCGAAGCTGGTCGAGCACACGCAGGTCTCGTACCCGGTCGGGCACGTCACGACGATGCGCTGGATCGGCGTCCGCCCCGGCGACGTGCACCTCAACATCAGCTCGCCGGGCTGGGCCAAGCACGCCTGGAGCTGTTTCTTCGCGCCGTGGATCGCCGAGGCGACGATCTTCGTCTACAACTACGCCCGGTTCGACGCGGCGGCGCTGCTCGGCCAGATCCGGGACAAGGGCGTCACGACGTTCTGCGCGCCGCCGACCGTGTGGCGGATGCTGATCAAGGCCGATCTCAGCGGTGGCGCGGGTGCGCTGCGGGAGGTCGTCGCGGCCGGCGAGCCGCTCAACCCCGAGGTCGTGGAACAGGTCCAGCAGCACTGGGGCCTCACGCTGCGCGACGGCTTCGGGCAGACCGAGACCACGCTGTCGGTCGGCAACGTGCCCGGTGCGCCGGTGAAGCCCGGCTCGATGGGGACACCGCTGCCGGGCGT
Source organism: Lentzea sp. NPDC060358 (assembly GCF_042725365.1). Classification (NCBI taxonomy): domain Bacteria; kingdom Bacillati; phylum Actinomycetota; class Actinomycetes; order Pseudonocardiales; family Pseudonocardiaceae; genus Lentzea; species Lentzea sp. NPDC060358. The sequence continues at coordinate 50,005 of NZ_JBHXCW010000024.1, forward strand.
GCCGGTCGTGCTCGTCGACCCGGTCACCGGGGAGCTCGCCGACGAGGGCGAGATCTGCGTCGACCTGGGGCGGCGGCCGATGTCGCTGATGGTCGGCTACCTCGGCGACGAGGAGCGCAACGGCGAGGCGATGGCCGGCGGCTACTACCACACCGGCGACATCGCGAGCCGCGACGAGGACGGCTACCTCTTCTACATCGGGCGCACCGACGACGTGTTCAAGGCGTCGGACTACAAGATCTCGCCGTTCGAGCTGGAGAGCGTGCTGATCGAGCACCCGGCGGTCACCGAGGCGGCGGTCGTGCCGTCACCGGACCCGCTGCGCCTCGCGGTGCCCAAGGCGTACGTGGCGCTGAGCCCCGGCTGGGAACCGGACCGCGAGACGGCCCTGCAGGTCCTGCGGCACGCCCGCGAGAACCTGGCGCCGTTCCAGCGCATCCGGCGCCTGGAGTTCTACGAGCTGCCCAAGACCGTGTCCGGCAAGATCCGCCGCGTCGACCTGCGCGCCCGCGAGGAGGAAGGTGCCGAACGGCCACAGGAGTGGCGGGACGACCAGTTCCCGGAGCTGCGCGGCTAACGTGAGGTGCCGCCGCCGTCGACGACGACAGGAGCACCTCTGATGCAGCGCACGCTCGCCGGACGCCCGGCCGTAATCACCGGGGCGGCGTCGGGGATCGGCCGCAGCCTCGCGCAGCGGCTGTCCCGCCTCGGTTCGCCGGTCGCCATCGCGGACGTCGACGAGGCGGGCCTCGCGGAGACGGCGAGGTCGTTGAGCGGCCCGGTGCTGAGCCGGGTCCTCGACGTGCGCGACGCCGGGGACGTGCGGCGGTTCGCCGAGGAGACGCGGGACTGGCTGTCGCTGCCGGTGGCCGCCGTGTTCAACAACGCGGGCGTCGCCACGTACTCGACGGTGCTGGACTCCGTGCCGGAGGACGACTCCTGGCTGTTCGACATCGACTACTGGGGTGTCGTCAACGGCACACGGGCCTTCCTGCCGCTGCTGCTCGAACGAAACTACGGCGTCATCGTGAACACCTCCAGCGTCTACGGGCTCGTCGGGATGCCGAAGCAGAGCGCCTACTGCGCCGCGAAGTTCGCCGTCCGCGGCTTCACCGACTCGCTGCGCCAGGAGCTGCGCGGCACCGGCGTCTCCGCGGTGACCGTGCACCCCGGCGGCATCAAGACCAACATCGTCCGCAACGGCCGCATCCACGCCGAGCTCGACGAGCGGGGGCGCTCGCTCGAGCAGATCGCCGCCGACTTCGACAGGATCGCGCTGACCACCCCGGACAAGGCCGCCGAGATCATCCACCGCGGGGTCGAGCGCGGGAAGGCGCGGATCCTCGTGGGGCCGGACGCGTACGTGTTCGACGCACTGGCCCGCATCGCCCCGACCCACTACTTCAGCGTGATGGCGCGGCTCGTCGAGCGGTGAGGCATGATCCACGCCATGGCTTCCGAGGCGGTGGTGCGCCGGACCGAGCAGTGGTTCGTCCAGCAGGGCGCGCCCACCATGATCGAGGGCTACGGCTTCCGGTCCCACGTGCTGCCGCGGATGATGCCCGCGCTGGCGTTCGTCGCCGTCGGCAGCCTCGCGTGGCTGGTGCTGCAGCAGTCGTCGGGGTTGTCGCGGTGGGTGCTGCTCGGGCTGATCGTCGCGGTGATGGTGACGGCGTGGGTGCTGCTGTCGCTCTTCGTGCGCCGGATGCCGAACTTCTCGCCGCGCACCACCGCGCTGGTGCTGGTCGCGTACGCCGCGATGCCGGTGATCACGCCGCTGGTGCAGTACGCGATCGACAGCAAGGTCACCGCGCCCGCCGGGGACGAGGAGCCCGACACCGTGTGGGGCGCGCTGGTCCTGTTCGTCATCTTCTTCGGACTCGCTTTCGTGGCAACGATGCTGGCCACCACCTACGGGCTGGGGGCGTTGACCCGCGCGGCGATCCGGCACGTGATCGCCGACCTGCGCAACAGCATGCAGCTGCTCGGCAGGGCGTTGCCGCCGATGCTGTTCGTGACGCTCTTCCTGTTCTTCACCGGCGAGCTGTGGCAGGCGATGAACCAGCTGCGGTGGCCGCGGGTGAGCCTCGTCGTGCTGCTGTTCGCCTCGATCACCGTGCTGGCCGCGGCGGCGCGGCTGCGCGACGAGATCGGCCGGGTCGAGCAGGACCTGCGGCCCGAGATCCTCTCGGGTGCCTGCAAGGGCACGCCGCTGTCCGGTGTGGACATCCCGGAACCGCTGCCGGCCAAGCGGTTGAACGGCCAGCAGCTGCGCAACCTGCTGGTGATGCTCGCGATCCGGCAGCTCGTGCAGGCCGCGGTGGTCGGGCTCGCGCTGTTCGCGTTCTTCGTGCTGCTGGGCCTGATCGTCGTCACGCCCGCGATCGCCGAGCAGTGGATCGGGGCCCCGCCGCAGATGTCGCTCGTCCCCGGTGTGCCGTCGGCGATGCTGCGCAACGCCACGCTGTTCGCCGCGTTCGGCAGCATGTACTTCTCGGTGATCTCGATGAGCGACGCCGAGCACCGGCGCCAGTTCTTCGCACCCGTGCTGGAGAAGGTCGAACGGACGCTGGAGGTCCGCGCCGTCTACCTGGACGTCAGAGAGCGGGTCCGGGCCTGAGCAGCACGTCCCTGCTGGGCGGGGTGCCGAACCGGCGGCGGTACTCGCGGCTGAACTGCGACGGGCTGTCGTAGCCGACGCGGTGGCCGACGGCCGTGACGTCCCTGGTGGTCGCGAGCAGCAACCTGGCCTCCTGCAGGCGGATCTGCTTCTGGAACTGGATCGGGCTCATCGCCGTGACGGTCCGGAAGTTGCGGTAGAACGCCGACTCGCTCATGCCGGCGATCCGCGCGACGTCCTCGACCTTGAACGACTCGGCGTGGTTCTCCCGGATCCACCGCACCGCCAGCGCGATGTGGCTGAGGCCGCTGTCCCGCACGCCGAGCTGGCGGACGACGGCGCCCTGGTCGCCGGTCATCACCCGCCACAGGATCTCCTGCTTGACGAGCGGGGCGAGCACGCGGGCGTCGGCGGGCCGGTCGAGCAGGCGCGCGAGCCTCGTGACGGCGTCGAGCAGCTCGGGGGTGGCGTCGCCGACGGCGAGCCCCTGCGGGGTGCCCGCGGGCTTCGGGAGCTCGGCGTCCAGCAGCAGTGCGGCGACCTGCTCGGGGCGCAGGACCAGGCCGAGACCGAGGGCGGGCTCGGCCGAGCTGATGCCCACGTGGTGGCCGGTGATCGGCAGGTCGATCGACGCGACCAGGTACTGGCCGGCGCGGTAGTCGTGGACGCGGTCGCCCACCGCGATGCGTTTGCGGCCCTGGGCGACGAACGCGAGGATCGTGCCGGTCATCGCCGGTGCCGGGGGACCGCCGGCCGTCGTCCTCGAGACCAGGACGTCGGGGATCACCGTGGTCAGGTCGGGCCGAGCGTGCCTGGTGATCAGCGCGCGCAGTTCGTCCACACCGCCGATCGTTCCCGCCGGCGGGACGATCGGGCAAGTGGGCCGGCGGAGTCGGCGCGTCGCGCCGAAATGACAGAACGAGACATTTCTTTTGTTTTGACAGTAATGCGGTGAGTGGGCGGCGGCCGGTTCCCGGAACGGGTGTTTGCCGGTATGGTCCAGACCAGGTGGCCGTCCGGTTGAGACGGTTCTGGACAGATGGCACGGCCTCTGGGCTGCGGTGATGCTGAACGACAGCCCGCACGGCGTATCAATTGGCGGATTCCGCATCCGGTGCGGCCCGAGCGGGAAAGGGCGTCGTCGAAGTGCTGGACAACACCGCGCTCGACGCGATTCGGCGCACGCGGGTCGAATTGATCCGCAATGGACGCTGGAAAGAAGCGGAACTGCTCGCCGGTGCCGCGGTGGCCCGTGCGGTGGGCGCCGGGGGACCCGTTGCCGGACTCAGTCCGGCCGACCTCGCCTACGTGCCGGGCTGCCCGGGGCCGGGCGAGGCGCCGCCGGCGGTCCGGGAGGCCGTGTTCCGCGCGGTGCAGGCGGCGAACCGCGGCGCCGGGAGGTCCGCGGCGGTGGACGCCGCCCGGCAGGCGCTGACGTCGGCGCAGGCGCTTGACGCCGCCACGTTCTGGCAGGCGGTGACTGTGCTGGTGCACGCCGGCGAGGCCGCACTGGCGCACCGGCACTGGGCCTGCTCCGCCCACCGGCACGGCAGGGACGTCCACGACCTGCTCGGCGGGCGGATCGCGGTGCTGCGCCGCGCCCCGCGCACGGCGGTCCGGCTGCTGGACGGCGCACTCGGCCGGGGTGTCGGTCCGCGCTCGCGGGTCGCCGCGGTCGCCTGGCTGGTGCTGGCGCTCGTCGAGGCCGGCGAGCTCGGCAGGGCCCACGGCGTGGCGCAGGCCGAGCGCAGGGCGGGCGCGCCGGCCGAGCACCCCGACGGCGCCGAGCTGCACTTCGCGCGGGGCCGGCTCCTGCTGGCCGAGGGACGGGCCGCCGCGGCGCTGGAGGAGTTCCTCGACTGCGGCCGCCACATCGCCGCGTGGGGTGTCGCCAACCCCGTGGTGCTGCCCTGGCGGTCGGCGGCGGCACTGGCGGCGGCCGGCGCCGGTGACCTCGTGCTCGCCCGGATCTGCGCCGACAAGGACCTCGTCGCGGCGCGGCGGTGGGGAGCGCCGAGGGGCGTCGGGCTCGCGCTGCACGCCGTGGCGCTGGCCCGCGGTGGCGACGACGTCCTGCTCGAGGAGGCGGTCACCTGCCTGGGCAAGGCCTCGACCGCGGACGAGTCGCTGCGCGCACGGCACGACCTCGCGCAGTTGCTGCTCGCCCGCGGGGAAGCCGAACGGGCCCGCGGGCACACCCGGTACCTGCGCGAGGAGGCCGGGACGGCCGCGTGCCCGCAGTGGACGCGGTCGGCGGACGAGCTGACGCACCGGCTGCTGCGCACCGACGGCGAGTCCGCCCTGAGCGGCCAGCAGCGCCGGATCGCGCTGCTGGCGAGGGCCGGGCGGTCGAACCGCGAGATCGCCGCCGAGCTGAACCTGACGCTGCGCACGGTCGAGTTCCACCTCACCTCCGTCTACCGCAAGATGGGGGTGGAGGGGAGGCCGGGACTCCGCCGCGCGTTCGTCCCGACGGCGTGAACGGGCCTCCCACCGGCCGGGACCACGACTGCGCGGCCGCGGTCGCCGCCGATCTGGTGGCCGCGGGGGAGAGGTGGACCGACGCGGTCGAGGCGGCCGAACTGGCGCTGGCGAGTCCCGCCTGCCGCGAGAGCGCGCGGTGCGTCTCCCACGCGTTGGGCGCGCTGGTCTGCGCCGGTGAGCTCGTGGCCGCCGACGCGCACAGCCTCGCGCTGCTCGAGACGCGCGCCGCGGACCCGGCGGTCGCGGAGCACGCGCTGCTCGCCAGGGCCTGGGTCGCCCGCCGCACCGGTGACCTCGCGCGGTGCGGCGGCCTGCTCACCTGGTTGCGGCACCACGGCGGCGCGGACGGCATCCGCCCGGTCGTGCTGCTCTGGACCGTGGAGGACCTCGTCGCCGGGGGCGAACCGGACCGGGCGGAGGCCGTGCTGCCCGGCCACGGCGCCGATGCGGGTCATCCGCTGCTGCTCGCCGCCACCGCGGAGGTCGCGATGGCGCTGGGACGTCCCCGCGACGCCCTGGCGGGTCACCTCGCGTGCGGCAGGGCGCTGACCGCGGCCGGTGTCGTCAACCCCGCCGTCCTGCCATGGCGGTACCGGGCCGCACACGCCGCGCTGGCCTGCGGTGACAACGATGACGCCGCCCACCTCGCGGCACAGGAGCACGCCGCGGCCCTCCGGTGGGGAGAGCCCAGGGCGCTGGGCCTGAGCCTGTCGGCCGTCGCGGGGGCGAGCCCGCCCGGCGGGGACGACCTCGGGGCCTACGAGCGGTCGATCCGCCTGCTGGAGCTGGCCCACGCCCGCCGGGAGCTCGCGGAAGTCCTGTGCGACTACGGAGACCGGCTCGCCGCGCACGGCAAACAGGTGGCAGCGCGCGAGATCCGCGCGCGAGCCCGGGCCACCGCCCTCGACATCGGCGCCGCGGCTCTCGTGCGGCGTGCTGATGAGAGCGATTCCACCGGTGCGCCCGACGCCGGGCCCGTGCTCACGCCCGCCGAGGCCGAGGTCGTCCGGCTCGTGCGCGGCGGCCTGGGGAACAGGGAGATCGCGGCGCGGCTCGCGATGGCGACGCGCACCGTCGAGCTCCACCTGACGAGGGTCTACCGCAAGCTCGGCCTCTCCGGGCGGCGCGACCTGCGGGGCACGCGCTGGGTGCCCGTCCCCGGCGAGCCCCGCTGAACTTTGCGGTCGCACCGTGAAGCGCGGGCCGGCTCCGCCGCGTCACGGTGGGGCGGGACTGCGGTGCGCCCGCACCGGTCCCGCGGAAGGGAGCCTGCAGATGCTCACGAGATCACCGGGCCGCTGGGTGACCGCGCTGTTCGCGCTCGCGTTCGCCCTCGCCGGCGTCACCGCACCGGTGGCGAACGCGGCGATCGACCACAGGGTCACCTTCGTCAACCGGACCGGTCAGACGATCTGGATCGGCGCCACGGTCAACGCGGACGGCTCGCGCGCCTTGACCGGACTGCCGACGATCGCGCACGGCCAGTCCGCGACCATCACGATCCCCGAGACGGCGTCGCCGGGCCACTGGCGCGGCAAGTTCTTCGCGCGGACGGGCTGCACCGGCACCTCCGGCCAGAACTTCCGCTGCGCGGTGGGCGACTGCGGCGTTTACGCCGACCGCTGCGTCCTGGGCGACCAGCCGGCGAGTCTCGCGGAGTTCAACTTCGACACCCGCGACGGTCTCGCGCCCTGGTACAACGTCAGCTACGTCAACGCGTTCTCGGTGCCGGTGATGATCACCCCGGTCAACGCGGTGGTGCCACCGGGTTCGACGTCGTGCGGCACGGCCGGCTGCACCGAGAACCTGCTGCCGCTGTGCAACCCCGCGTACGTCAAGTACGGCGCCAACGGGCAGCGCGTCAACTGCGTCAACCCCGACCGCGACGCGCAGACCGACTACAGCAACACCATCAAGTCGCGCTGCCCCAAGGCCTACGCGTGGTCCAAACAGGACACCGAGCCCGGCAACCAGACCGTGTTCCAGTGCTCGAACTGCACGGGCTTCACCGTCACCTTCAGCTCCGTCGCCTGACCCCTCGAAGAGGACGACCATGAGGTTGCACGCCAAGGCGTTCGGCGCGCTCGCGTCGGCCGCCGCGCTCTCGCTGGTCTTCACCGGCACCGCGGCCGCGGTCGGCGGTACCGCCAGCTACTACAACGACGCCGGCTACGGCGCTTGCGGCACGCAGCTCAACGCCGCCACCGAGCTGCTGGTCGCGGCGCCCGCCGGGCTGTGGACGACCCCCAACCCGAACAACGACCCGTTGTGCCGCAAGTCGATCCGGGTCACCCACAACGGCCGCACCATCACCGTCCCGATCAGGGACAAGTGCCCCAGCTGCCCGACGAACAAGATCGACCTCAGTCAGCCCGCGTTCGCGCGGCTGGCCGACCCCGCCGTCGGGATCATCACCGTGACCTGGGAGATCGTCTGATCCCGGTGTCACCCACCCCCTGCAGCTCCAGGAGAACCATGTTCGCGCTCCGCACCACCCTGCTCGCCGCCGCGACCCTGTCGGTGGCCGCCGTCCTCGCACCCCCTGCCACGGCGGCCACCTTCCAGGAGGACGTCATCGCCCGCACCAACGCCGAACGCGCCAAGGCGGGCTGTCCCGCGCTGAAGGCCAACCCGGCGCTCGGCACGGCGGCCCAACGCCACTCGGAGGACATGGCCGCACGCAACTTCTTCAGCCACAACGGTTCCGACGGCAGCAACTTCGTCGCCCGGATGGAACGGGCCGGCTACACCCGCTGGACCAGGGCCGCCGAGAACATCGCGGCGGGCCAGCAGACCCCCGCCGACGTCGTGCGCACGTGGATGAACAGCGCGGGCCACCGCGCCAACATCCTCAACTGCGCGCTGCTCGACATCGGCGTGGGCCACCAGTACACGCAGGGCACCACCTACGGCCACTACTGGACGCAGGACTTCGGAACGCGCTGAGCCCACCGG
>NZ_JBHXCW010000025.1:0-57227 GCF_042725365.1 Lentzea sp. NPDC060358
GAGTTCCGCCGCGCCTCCACCAAGGCGGCGCGACCACCTTCTCGGGCCGTCACCACCGCCTCCGGGGAGGGTCCGTCACCGCCGCCTCAGGCGAGGACCTCTCCCACCGTTCCCGCTCCGACGGTCTTGCCGCCCTCGCGGATCGCGAACCCGAGCCCGGTGTCCATCGCCACCGCCTTGCCCAGCTCCACCACCACCTCGACCGTGTCGCCGGGCAGCGCCAGAGCCGTGTCCACCAGCGAGACCACGCCGACCACGTCTCCGGTGCGGAAGTGGAACTGCGGCCGGTAGTTCGACGTGATCCCGGTGTGCCGGCCGCCCTCCGCGTGCGAGAGCAGGTACACCGACGCGCGGAACCTCGTGTGCGGCGCGACGCTGCCCGGCAGGGCCAGCACCTGGCCGCGCCGGACCTCGCCGCGCTTCACCCCGCGCAGCAGGACCGCGGCGTTGTCCCCCGCCTGAGCGTGCGACATCGGCTTGCCGAACGTCTCGATGCCGGTGGCGACCGAGGTCACCGCCGCACCGAGACCGACCACCTCGACCTGGTCGCCCAGGCCGAGCACGCCGCGCTCCACCGCGCCGGTCACGACCGTCCCGCGACCGGTGATGGTCAGGACGTTCTCGACCGGCATCAGGAACGGGCCCTCGACGTCGCGGACCGGCACCGGCACGTGCTCGTCGACGGCGTCCAGCAGCGCGACCACCGAGCGCACCCACTCCGGGTCGCCCTGCAGCGCGCGCAGGCCGGACACCCGCACCACCGGCGTGGCGTCGCCGTCGAAGCCGTACCGGGAGAGCAGGTCGCGGATCTCCAGCTCCACCAGGTCGAGCAGCTCCGGGTCGCTCACCACGTCGGCCTTGTTCAGCGCCACCACCACGTGCGGCACGCCGACGCGGTGCGCCAGCACCACGTGCTCGCGCGTCTGCGGCATTGTGCCGTCCTCCGCGGACACCACGAGGATCGCGCCGTCCAGCTGCGCCGCACCCGTGATCATGTTCTTCACGTAGTCGGCGTGGCCGGGCATGTCGACGTGCGCGTAGTGCCGCGTGGGCGTCGCGTACTCGACGTGCGCGATGTTGATCGTGATGCCCCTGGCCAGCTCCTCCGGCGCCCGGTCGATCCGGTCGAACGCCGTGAAGGACGTGCCCGAGGGGTCCATTTCGGACAGCACCTTGGTGATGGCCGCGGTGAGGGTGGTCTTGCCGTGGTCGACGTGACCCATGGTGCCGATGTTGAGGTGCGGCTTGGCGCGCACGAACTCCTGCTTCATCTTCCTGGTTCCTCGGTGAGAACTGCCGGTGGCTCAGGACCGTCGGACCGCTGCGACCCTCCTCCAGCGGTCCTGGAGGAAGGACTGGAGAAGGGTCAGGTTCGGGCGCCGGTCAGCACTGCCGAGGCGACGGCGAGCGCGCCCGCGGGAACACCCGCGCACGTGATGAGCTCAGCCGTCAGGAACATGCCGATGATCGTGGCAGAGCCCTACGGAGCTGTCATCCGGTTTTCCGCCAAGCGGATCAGCGCCCGCGCCGCCGGGCTGTGCGGGCCGGTGGCGCGCCACGCGAAGGCGAGCCTGCTGGACGGAACGGGGTCGGTGATCCGCACCGCGTGCAGGTCGGCGGGCACCATCGACTCGGCCAGCACGGCGGGGCCGAGCCCGCGCTGCGCCAGGGTGATCACCATCGGCGGTGCGGAGGCCTCGAAGGCGATCCGCGGCCGGCGCGCCCCGCACGCCTCCTCCAGCGCCCCGCGCAACCCCGTTCCCGGCGGCAGGCTGATCAGCCCGCGCTCCAGCAGCGCGTCCAGGGTGGCGGATTCCCTGCCGCACCAGGGGTCCGCGGCGGCGACGGCGGCCACGAGCGGTTCGTCCACCAGCACCCGCACCGCCAGCCCGTCGGGAGCCCGCCCCGCGTACCCGATGAGCGCGAGGTCCAGCAGACCGTCCACGAGGGACGCGACCAGCTCGTCGGAGTTGGCCTCCGCCAACGTGATCTCCACGCCGGGGAACGACGCGTGGAACGACGACAGCAGCTCCGGCACGTCCATGATCCCGCACGACACGACCATCCCGACGCGCACGACACCGCGCACCAGCCCGGCCATCTCCTCCACGGTCCGCCGGGCCGACTCCACCGACCCCAGCGCGGCCCGCGCGAGCGGCAGCACCGCCGCGCCCACGTCCGTCACGGTCACGGCTCGCCCCGACCGGTCGAGCAGGTCGTGCCCGAGCTCCCGCTCCAGCCGCCGGATCTGCGCGCTCACCCCCGGCTGCGCGACGTGCACCCGTTCCGCGGCGCGCGTGAACGAGCCCTCCTCGACCACCGCGACGAAGTACTCCAGCTGCCGAAGCTCCATAACCGATGATTATAGGAACGAGCACAACCAGCTCTTGGACATATAAGACCAGGCCAGCGACGCTGGAGGACATGCAGATCTTCCGCCCCGGCGACACCGGCTACGACGACGAACGCAGCGGCTTCCAGACCGGGCTCCGCCACGAACCCCAGGTCATCTTCGCCGTGGAGAACGCCGACGACGTGCGGGAAGCCCTCGGCCACGCGGAGGCCCACGGCCTCGACCACGCCATCCAGACCACCGGCCACGGCCTCACCGCGACGACCACCGGCGTGCTCATCTCGACCAGGCGGATGAACCGCGTCGAGGTCGACCCCGCCACGAGGACCGCCAGGGTCGAGGCCGGCGCCGTCTGGCAGCAGGTCGTCGAGAAAGCCGCACCCCACGGCCTTGCCCCGCTCAGCGGCGACGCGAGCGACGTCGGTGTCGTCGGCTACACCCTCGGCGGCGGGTTCAGCGTGCTGGCCCGCGAGTTCGGCTTCGCGAGCGACCGCGTGACGAGCACCGAGGAGGTCGGGGACGTCGTCACGGCGCTCGAGTTCGAGCTGCTGGAGGTCGACCGGGTGCACGCGGGGGAGATGTTCTTCGAGGCCGAGCACGCCGAGGCCGTGTTCGAGGCCTTCCACTCCTGGGACCTGCCCGACCACGTCACGCCGGCGCTCACCACCCTCGGCGACGTCGTGCGCGTGACCTTCGCGAGCACCCGGCCGTTCGACGTCGGGCACCTGCGCGTCGCGCCGAGGCTGAGCGAGGACTTCGGCCCCCGGCCGTTCGCGGAGGCCGCGGGCAAGCCCCTCCCGCCGCACACCTACCAGGGCGACAACGTCCTGCTCCGCGACCTGCCGCTGGACGCGGTGCAGCAGGTGAGGCGCGCTGCCGAACGCTCCAGCGTGCCGATCTTCGTCGGCGTCCTGCCGCTCGGCGGCGCCCTCGCGACCGAGGCGACCCACCTGCTCAAGCTGCTCTCGCCCCAGATCGGCGTCGAGGACCTGCACGAGGAGGTGTTCGACCTCGTGCGGCCGTACGTGATCGGCAGGACGCGGAACTTCCGGTACGCCGTCTGACTGCTGCGCGCGCAGCAACCGGGTTGGTGTGGTTGCACCTGCACGGACCGAGGCCAGGAGGTGCACTGTGAGGGGGTGGCCACGAGCTCGCTCACCGAAGCCGTGTTCTCGCTGCCGGAGACCGACCAGCGCGGCGGCGTCTCCCTCGCCCGCGAGTTCGCCCGGCACACCGCGCTGACCTGCGGTTACCGCGGCAGTCACGAGGACGTCGTGCTCGTCGTCAACGAGTTCACCACCAACGCCGTGTGCCGCGGCAGCGGCCGTCCGCTCGTGCGCATCGCCGCCGACGAGCACCGGCTGCGCGTCGAGGTGGCCGACGACGCCACCGCCGAACTGCGCGCCGGCAGCTGGGGCCTGAGGCTCGTCACGCGGCTCTGCCGGAGCTGGGGAGTCACCGAACGGGCAGGCCAGAAGGTCGTCTGGTGCGAGCTGCGGGCCTGAACCCGGGCGGACGGGGGGTGATCGTCCACCTGGCCGGGGGAGTGAGGAACACTGGACCGGTCGCAGCCATCAGGCGGTTGGGTGGGCAACAGGTTGTGATGAGGGAGCAACGGCCGTAACGTCGAACGGGTAGCCGGGTTCAGCAGCGTGCTCGGAGTCCGCGTTTCACGTGCTTCGGCCACCGGGGAGTGCTGGTGAACGAAGATCAGTTCAGGGAATCACCGCTGCTCACCGTGCGTGCCGCAGAAGTCGCCGGTGTGGTGGTCGTCGCGGTGGAGGGTGAGATCGACGTGGACACGGCGGACGAGGTGCTCGACGCGCTGCGCGCCGGGTTCTCCTCCGCGGGCCCCGCGCTCGTCGCAGATCTCACGGAGGTCAGCTTCTTCGGCTCGACCGGCATCTCCACGTTGATCACGGCCCACGAGATGGCCGACGACCACGGCAAGGACTTCCACGTCGTGGCGCCTCATCGGGCCGTCAGGAGGCCTCTGCAAGTCACCGGCGTGGCAGATGTGCTGCTGTTGCACGACTCGGTCGACGAGGCGCTGTCCGCGTTGAGACCGGTGCCCAGCGAGTAGACACCGGTCTCCGTAACCTCAGCCCGCGAGCTCCACCAGCTTCGGCACGACCTCGTCCGGGTGCGGCATGGCCGCGATCTCGGCGGCGATGCGGGCGTTCGCGGCCCGCACGTCGCCGTCGGTCAGCAGCTTCGCCGCGGTCTCCTGCACCGCGTCCGACGTGAACTGCTCCGCCACGAGCGCGGCACCCAGGCCGGTGGTCGTGACGAGCTCGCCGTTGCGGAACTGGTCGGCGCCCTGCGGCAGCACCAGCTGCGGCACGCCGTTCGCCATCGAGCTCACCGTCGTGCCGGCGCCGCCGTGGTGCACGACGAGATCTGCGTGCGCGAGCAGATCCGCCTGGGGCACCCACGGGAGCACGTGCACGTTGCCCGGCACGTCCGTCAGCGCGGACGGCTCGACCTGCGGGCCCGTCGCGACCAGCACCTCGGCGTCGACCCCGGCCAGCCCGGTGATCGCGGTCCGCAGCACGTCCGGGTTCGAGAACGCCGTGCCGAACGTGAGGTACACGAGCGGCCGGGAGCGTTCGGTCACCCATCCGGGCAATTCACCCGGTTCGGCGAACGGAACGGGACGCATCTCGATCCGATCGACGTCCGAGAGGAACTCCAGGTCCTGCAAAGACGGCGGAAATGGGTCGAGATAAGGCGATCCGAGCCCGTAATGCTGCCCATTCGGCAAGCTGATCCCGAGTTCGGCGACGTACTCGAGGAACACCTCGCTCATGGCCTCGGGAACGAGGTTCTCGTCCATCTTGCCGAATCCGTGGCAGACGGCCGGAATGCCGGCGCGCAGCGCGGCCAGGCCGGCGCCCGCGTTGATGATCTCGAAGACGACGAGGTCGGGCTTGTCGCGCTCCAGCACGGGTTCCAGGTCGTTCACGAACGCCCTGGGCAGCAGCGATCCGAACGCGTCGACCGCGGTCTGGCGCAGCATGTCGCGGCGGAACGCCGACGTGCCGTGCAGCTCGTTGGCCTGGCGGAACGCGCTCCAGATGCTCATGCCCGCGTCGACGACGGTGAGACCGAGATTTTCCACTGTCGCGTGGAATCCCGAGTCGACGGCGTAGAGGACGTCATGTCCCTGTGCACGGGCGGCGATCGCGAGCGGAAGTATCGGATAAACGTGTCCGTGCGAGCCTAAGCTCGAGAAGAGAATGCGCACTCGATCCACATTAGAGGTTCTCGCATTACGCCGGGGTCACTCTCACGAACCGCGCGTCCACCCCGCGAAACTCTCCCACCCCTGCGCGACCTCCGCCGGTGAGGGCATCCCGGCGATCTCGTCGCGCACCTCGCCGGCGGCCCGCTGCAGCTTCGAGTCCTCGACCAGCCGCGTGAGCAGCGCGGGGGTGACCTCCTCCGGCTTGGCCGCGAGCCCGGCCCCGCGCCCGCTGAGCGCCGCCGCGTGCACGGTCCGGTCGCCGGGACCCGGCTCGACGAGCTGCGGCACCCCGGCCGCGAGCGCGCCGAGCAGCGTGCCCGCGCCGCCGTGGTGCACGATCCCGTCGCAGAACGGCAGCACGCGGGGGATCGGCACCCAGCCCACGGCCTTCACGTTCTCCGGCAGGCCCTCGGTCCGCCCCGGCCGGACGAGCACGAACTCGGCGTCCACCTGCTCCGCGGCCTTCGTGACGGCCGCCATCATCCGCGTGGCGCCGGGGCCGGGGGCGGTGCTGCGGCTGACGAGGATGCGCGGCTTGCCCGACGGTTCGGCGAGCCACCGCGGCACCTCGCCGTCGCCGCTGTACGGGACGAACCGCAGCGGCCGTCCACCCAGGAACTCCGCGAGGCTCTTCGGCGCGGTGCGCAGAACCGTTGCGGGAGACCGCACGTCGGCCCTCATCCGCGCGCCGACCGCGGCCGTGAGGTCGACCCCGTCGAACAGCGACACGTCGTGGACCACCGAGGGCACGCCCAGGGCCGACCCGGCGGCGGCGAGCGGTTCGTGCACCACGATGTCGGGCCGCCAGCTCTCGGCGAGCTCGCGCAACGGCCCGTGCATCGCGTTGCCTACCGCGGCGAAGAGCCGGGACACGAAGTCGAGCCGCCCGCTGCCGCGCAGCTCGCGCTGGGCCACCAGCGGGTGCGTGAGCATGATGCGCATCGCGATCGGTCCGAACCGGACGTTCGCGGGGACCACGTCCTCGACGCGCAGGCCGGAGTCGCGGACCCGCAGCGCCTCGCCGCCGGTCGCGACCACGACGTCGTGGCCCGCGTCGCGCAGGGCGACGGCGAGCGGCATCAACGGGAACACATGGCCCAGCAGCGGCGCAGCGACCACAAGAACGCGCATACCCCCAGGCTACGGCTCGATCCGGCGCGGCACGGCGTCCTCGGTGGATCAGTTGCTCCCAGGCACGGCGAAGGGCCGCACCCGTGCGGGTGCGGCCCGTGGTCCAGCGCGGGGTCACTTGGCCATGTCGAACCAGTTGAAGCCCTCGACCATCTGACGGGTCTTGTCGCTGGGGTAGCGGTCCCCGGTCAGCTCCCAGCGCGTCACGGTCCGGTAGGTGCCCGGCTGCTGCGACTCGTCCTCGCGGGTGTCCTCGTCGTCCTTGACCGGCACGTACTCGGTGATCACGCGCTTGGTCAGCTTCACGTCGAGCGACTCGTAGGCGGACTGGGTGTAGAGGTAGTCGCCCTGCCCGCTGTCGCCCGCGCGGCCGGGGTCGGCCAGCTTCAGCGAGATGGTGTTGCCGTTGAACGAGCCGGTGGCGGACACCACGGTGACGATGTGGCCGCCGGTGCGCTGCAACGAGCCGGTGGCCGGGCCCGCCTTGTAGCGGCCGTAGACGAGCTGGATCGGGCCCTCGTTGAGCTTCTTCGCGAGCTCACCGGCGAAGTCGGGCACGTTGTTGGTGCTCACCACGCCCGCGGAGGTGGTCCAGCCGGCGTCGCGGGCGGGCTTGGTGGCGACGTCCCACGCCTTGCGCAGGTTGGTGAGGTTGGTGCCGCCGTCGTACTTCGCGTCGACGCCGATCCGCCAGATCGAGTTGGTGATGACGCTGAAGTCCGCCGGGTCCTTCGGGCTCAGGTTGCTCACCTTCGTGGTCAGCCAGCCGACCGGCGCGTTCTTCTCGTGGCCCCAGTAGTGCAGGACGTTGTAGAGCGAGGCGGGTCCGCAGTAGGCGCCGCCGTTGCCCTCGAGGCCCGCGCGGTGCTGGTCCACGTCGCTGACGCCGCACTTCTTGACGTTGAAGTCGGGGCCGGTGAGGTCCGCGGCGCCGACGCACGGCGGCGGGGTGCCGATGATCGGGTCGGCCACCGCGGTGGCGGGGGCGACGACGGCGGTGAGAGCGGCGGCGGCGATCAGGGCGTTGCGGATCATCTCGGTGTTCCCCTTGTCTCGTGTTCCCCTGTGGTGACACAAGATTCGCCGGAACGGACCCCCTCAGGCATGAGGGAGGAGCCCTCAACCCGCGGGCGGGAAAGTTGGGTGTATCAGGACCACCCCCACCGCGCTCTGTCTCAGGCCAGAACGCGGGCGAGGTCCTTGCGCCCCGCGATCCCGAGCTTCGTGTAGATGCGCCCGAGGTGGTTCTCGACGGTCTTGGGCGTCACGAACAGCTCCTGCGCGATCTCCCGGTTCGCCCGCCCGGCCGCCGCGAGGTCCGCGACCCGCCGCTCGGACGCCGTCAACGCCTCCGCGCCCAGCACGACCTGCCGGCGCGGCCGGTCGCCGAGCGCCTCCAGCGCCTCCACCGCGCGCGTCCGCGACACCGCCGAGCCGCACTCGCCCGCGAGGTCGATCGCCCGGTGCAGCGGGACGCGCGCGTCCGAGCGGCGGCGCGCCACCCGCAGCGCCTCGCCCAGGTCGACGAGCGAGCGGACGAGCTCCAGACGCGACGGCGAGTCCTCCAGGACCGACACCGACTCGGCGAGCAGCTCCAGCCGGCGGCCGGGGTCGGCGTGCGCCCGCAACCGCAGGGCCGCACCCACCTCGGTCGACGCACCCCACCGGTGCGCCACCTCGAGCTGCTCGGCCGCCAGCTCCAGCGCGAGGTCGTGCCGGCCGAGCAGCAACGCCGCCCTCGCCGCCGGTGCGCGCCACGGGATCGTCGGCGGGTCGACGTGCACCTGGTGCATGGCGTCGCGCTGCCGGTACGCCTCGGACAGCGCGCGCCGCGGGTCGCCCTCCGCCAGCGCGATCAGCGCGCGCACCTCGTGCAGCCAGATCATCGGCATGGTCAGGCGGGCGTGCGCGTGGGCGTCGTCGAACGCCGTGGTGAAGGCCTTCGCCGCCGCGACGTCGCCCCGTTCGAGCGCCGCGTAGACCGCGAAGTGCGTCGAGGTCGCGCGCAGGCTGATCACCTCGGACACCGGGTCCTCGTGCGCGACGGCGGCCAGCGCGCCCTCGGCTTCGGCCTCCACGGCCCGCATGTCCCCGATCCGCCAGTGCAGGAACAGCGACGCGTTCGCCACCATCGCGAACTCGATCGGCGAGCCGTGCCGCCGGACCTTGAGCCGGGCGCGCTCGATCTCGCGCCGCGCGGTGCCGACGCCGTCGGCGGCCATCAGCGCGAGCAGCGCCACCAGCCAGGCGACCATGGCGTCCGTGCTGCCCGTCGCGTCGTCGAGGTAGGCGCCGTTGGCCAACGCGCGCGTCGCCGTCGCGGCCACCTCGTCGTGCGGCCACACCTCGTAGCGGCCCATCTGCGCGAGGAGCCCGAGCAGCGTGCGTTCGTCCGGAGTGCTGCCCGCCAGACCCGCGTAGCCGCTGAGGTGCGCGGACGCGACCTGCCGCTGGTCGGGCAGGAACGAGCGGAACACCGCGAGCCGTGCCTCGAGGTGCAGCCGCGACTCGCCGTCCGGGCGCGCCCCGATGGCCTCGGTCAGTTCCGCGATCGCCGCCGCCGGACCCTCCAGCGCCGCCGTCGCCGACGCGGCGGCCGCCACCAGCTCCGCGTCCGGGAGGCCCTGCGCCGCCGCCTTCAGGTGCCGGTGCGCGGTCACCGCGTCCCCCGTGCGCAGCAACGCCCGGCCGAGCTCGGCGCGCAGGCCCGCGTCGCCTGGTTTCTCGTCGACCGCGCGCGCCAGGTGCCCGGCGGCCGTGTGCGCGTCGCCGGCCGCGAGCAACGCGGAAGCGGCCTTGCGCAACACCTCCACGGCGTCCGGGAGTGTCCCGTGTGGAGCGTGGACCAGGTGGGCGGCGACCCGGTCGGCCGGGGCGTGCCTGTCCCGCAACGCCTTCGCGGCCCGCGCGTGCAGCGAGGCGCGGGCGATCGGTCCGAGATCGGCCAGCACCGCTTCGCGCACGACGGGGTGCACGAACTCCAGGTGGTCGCCGGTGACGAGCACGGTGGCCGCGGTCAGCGCCTCGACCGCGGCCGGGAGGTCGGTGACCTCCGCGAGTTCCGCCGCCTGCCAGGGATCCGCGTGCGCGCCGAGGACGGCGACCGCTCCCGCGAGCGCCACGGCCTGCGCGGGCAGCCGGCCGAGCGTGGCGCGGAAGACGGTGCTCGGCCCCAGCGCGCCGACCTCGGCCGCCGTCGCGGCGTCGTCGAGCGGCAGGCCGAGCGCGGCCAGCTCGTCCACCAGGACCCCGGTGAGGAACGGGTTCCCGCCGCTGGCCGCGTGCAGGGCGGCGATCACGTCCGGGTGCCCGCCGACCAGCGCGGCGAGCGCACCGGTGGTGAGCGGCCGCGGCAGCAACCGGTCGGCCGACACGCACAGCTGCGCGAGCGGCCCGGCGTTGTCCGCGGGCGGCCTGGTCGCGACGACCAGCGCGATCGGCAGGTCGGCGATCCGGCGCGACAGGTAGACGAGGAACTGCAGCGACGAGTGATCCGCCCAGTGCGCGTCGTCCACCGTGATCAGCAGCGGGCGGGTGGACGAGAGGTCGACCGCGATCCACCACAGCGCGTGCAGCGTGCGGGCGAGCTCGGCCTCGCCCGGGTCGAGCGCGGCGTCGTCCAGCGCCCGCAGCGCCGCCCCGGACGGCCCGGCGAGGATCTTCTCGCGGACCTCGCCGGAGTACCGCGACACCGACCGCTCGACCATCTGCCGGACGACGCCCCACGCCATGGCGCTCTCCAGGGCGTCGCCGACGGCCTGCAGCCTCCCGAAACCGCGCTGCTTCGCCAGCGCGCGGCACTCCTGCACGAGCCTGGTCTTGCCGATGCCGGCGAGGCCCTCGATGACGACGACGCGACCCTCACCACGGGTGGCTGCGTCGAGAGCTGCACGGAGGTGCGCGATCTCGCCGTCTCGTTCGAGGGGTTCGCGCACTCGCTGATCGTAGCGGCCGCTCGGCGGGCTACATGCTGGTCATCGGCGGTGCAACCGGGGGACTTGATGCTCCGATCGAGTGATCGTCACCGGACGCAGGAGGGGTCCGCCGGCGCCGGCGTGCCGAGCCGCTCCTCGACGAGCCGCTGCGCCTCGACGGGGTCGACGCGGACGGCCTGACCCGTCTCGACCTCGACGGACCCGCCGGTCGGCAGCGTCGCCGAGGAGATCTTGACGGGACCGCGGAACCGCTGCGCGAACGCCAGGACGTCCCACCCCTGGTCGACCGTGATCGCCGTGCTGAGCTCGCGGGCGAGGGCCGGGGCGTTCTCCGCGGTGATCTTGGCGGCGAGCCCGGCGAGGAACGCCTGGTGCCGCCGGACCCGGTCGAGTTCGCCGCCCGGCAGCCCGCCGCGCTGGCGCAGGAACGCGAGCGCGGTGTCACCGGTGAGCGTCTGCCTGCCCGCGGGGAAGCCGGCGCCGTCGACGGTGTCCCTGCTCGGCGCGCTGAGGCAGACCTCGACGCCGCCGACGGCCTGGGACACCCTGCCGAACTCCGACATCCTGACCGCGGCGTAGTGGTCGACCTCCTCGCCGGTCATCCGCTCGACCTCGTCGACGAGCCGCTGCGGCGACTGCCGGTACAGGTCGTTGATCTTGGCCTGGCCCACGGCGACGTCCTTGGGCACCGAGATCACGGTCACCGACCCGTCCGCGCCGAAGTGCGTGAAGACGAGCGCGTCGGTGCGGTCGGCGTCGTCGATGCCGATGAGCAGGACGTTCTGCGCCGTCACCGGTGCCGTCTGCGTCGCGGGGGAGGCGTCGGTCTTCTCGAGCGCCGTCGGCACGAGCACGGCCGCGGCGGTGGCGGCCGCGGTGAGCGCGGCGACACCGGCGATCACGCCCCACGGCCGGGTGCGCTTCTTCGCCTTCTGCAGCTCGGCGAGCACGATCCGGGGGTCGACGCGCTCCTCGGCCTCGGCGGCTACGGCTTGGCGGATGAGGTCGTTCACGAGTGCACCCCCAGGGTGGCGGATCGAGCGATTTCGTGGGCGCGCAACGTCTGCAGCGCGCGGGCGAGCTGGCTGCGCACGGTCGATTCCGCGCACCCGAGCACCTGGGCGATCTCCGCGTCGGTGCAGTCCTCGTAGAACCGCAGCACCAGCGCGGCGCGTTGCTTGCGCGGCAGCACGGCGATCCGTGCGCGCATGGCCTCGCGTTCGGCGTGCGCGTCCGCCGGATCTGCCATCGACGGCACGTGCCGGGCGAGCTCGGCGCGTTCCACGGCGATCTCGCGCGCGGCCTTGCGGTGCCGCCACGACAGGTACTCGTTGGTCACCATGCGCTTCACGTAGAGGTAAGGCGCATCCATTGCCCCGATGCGCTCCCACTTGCCCTGCGCGCGCATGAGCACGTTCTGCACGATGTCCTGCGCCAAGTGCTTGTCGCAGGTGATCGCCGTGGCGTACCCCAGCAACCGGTCCAGCCGATCAGCGACGAACTGGTCGAACCCCACGCCGCCCCCTTCTCCTCGGTGGTCGTGTGGTTCGGGAAACACCTCGGGCGCCTTCGTCCGCTGCACCGGGTTTTGTGGCCCGGCCCACACGCGTCCCGATCGGGGCCCCGTCGATGCGGCCGCAACGGTTCCCGTCCGGAGCTGTCCGAGAGCAGCAGGTCCGCTAGAGCTTGCGCCCCACCCCGACGTAGACGTCCTCCGGGCCGCCCTCTCCGGCCGGGCCGAGTTCCGGGTGCCACCGCGGCGCCGGGACGACCCCCGGCGCGAGCACGTCCATGCCGTCGAACATCAGTCGGAACCGGTCGAGGGAACGGAAGTACATGGGGTCGCGGCTGTTCTTCATGGCCTCGACGACCACGCCCATCTCGTCCGGCTTGAAGTCGGCCGTCAGGTGCGACAGCGCGATCAGGCTGCCCGCGGGCATCGCGTCGCGGTAGCGGGCGACGACCTCCGCCGGGCCCTTCTCGTCCGACACGAAGTGCAGCACCGCCACCATGAGCAGGCCGACGGGCCGCGACAGGTCGATCAGGTCCTCCACCACCGGGTCGGACAGCACCTCGTCCGGCCGGCACATGTCCGCCTGCACGACGCCCGCGTTGTCGTTGCCCTCCAGGATGAGGTGGCTGTGCGAGACCGCGACCTCGTCGTAGTCGACGTAGACCACGCGCGCGTCCGGGTTCTCCCGCTGCACGATCTCGTGGACGTTGCCGACCGTCGGGATGCCCGAGCCGAGGTCGAGGAACTGGGTGATGCCCTGCTCCATCATCAGCAGTACCGCACGGCGCATGAACGAGCGGTTCGACGCGGCGATGGCCCGCCCGTCGCGCAGGACCTGCAGCACCTTGTCGCCGACGAGCCGGTCCGCCGCGAAGTTGTGGCCACCTCCCAGCAGGAAGTCGTAGACGCGCGCGGCGCTCGGCACGTCCGTGTTGATCCCGGTGGGCACCCACGAGAAAGGCTCGGCCATGCCGAGAACCTACCCGTTCGTGTGCACGCGTGTATCGGCTCGAAATGGGTGAAGCGCCCGCTCCAGCACGTGGAACGGGCTTCACCAGTGCCGATGCACCGCTTGGGCGGGCCTGTCGTCAGGGCAGCAGGTGGCGGAACGCGGCGACCAGCAGCATGCGTTGCTGGTCCACGTCCAGGCCCTCGTCGGACGCGCCGTCGCGCGCCCCGTGCGACTCGACGCGGACGGCGATGTCCACGACATCCGGTGTCATGTCCACTGTGGACTGATCGGCCGGGATCGACTCGTTCTGCCGGAACAGCTCGTAGGAGAACCGCATCCCGGTCGATCCGTCGAAGGTGGCCTGCTCGGTCGGCAGTCGCAGCGCGTCGAACACGACCTGGTAGAGCTCGGCGCCCGTCACGTGCAGCGGGGCCATGACGACGTGCGTGACGCCGAGGTCGTGGCTGCGCACGGACAGCGAGACGGTCGGGCCGTCCGGTGCGGGCGGCACCGGTTGCGGGAACACCGGCAGCTCCGACTTGCGGTCCGCGCGCCACGTCGCGACGAGCCGGTCGGCGGCGTCCACCAGGTCGATGTGCTTGCGGGGAGCCAGGAGCGGCGGCAGCGGTTCCTCGTCGAGCCGCACGATGAACAGGAAGGCGCGCCGCCGCGTCACCTCCCGCGTGAAGGCCGCGGCCCACTCCTCGACGGCCCACTCGGGACGCGCGCTTCCGGCCGACCACAGCAGGACGTGGTAGTCGGAGGTGGCGAGCGCCTCGTCGACGGCCGCCGCCGCGGTGCCCGGTGTCTCCCCCGTCTCGCCGAGGAACGCGGTGACGTTGCGCTCCTCCAGCTCCGCGCGCAGGTGCTCGGCGTGCCGGCGGTCCTCGCCCGCGAACGAGAGGAACACCTTGGGACGGGTTTCGAGCGGCACGGGCTCTCCGTTCTTCCTCAGTCGTCTGCGCAGCGGGCCGGCCGTGGTCTGGACTCCCGCGTCGCCGTACACCGACCAGCAGGCCCACTCGGCGGGGTGCCGGTCGCCGACCTCGCGCAGCGCGTGCTGCAGCGCCTGGTCCCGGGGCAGCCGGGCCAGGAACCTGTCGAACGCGTCGAGCACCGCGCGCGCCGGAGCGTCCCCCGCCGCCCAGCGCGCCGCCACGACCGCTCCCGCCCCCGCCGTGACGGCGGCGCGGGCGAACTCGGACTCGCACGCGCCGAGCACGACGGTGCCGCACGCGCTGAAGTCCATCTGCCGCAACGCTTCCGCGGTCACCCTGGTGTCACCGAGCCGCAGCCACGACTGGGCGGGGCTCAGGCGGTTGGACGCGCTGTCGGCGTCGATCCGGACGCGGTGGACGCGGTGCTGACCGAGAGCGCGCTCCAGTTCCGCGGCGTCGCGGAAGACCGCTGTCTCGTCGCCGCGCTGGCCGCGCGCCCGGCGGCGCAGCGGTGCCAGCGCGGACAGGCACGGCAGGACCGACAGCGCGTGGCCGAGGCCGAGGAAGTGGCCGGCGCCCGCCACGGGCAGGCCCGCGAACGGGACGTCCGCCAGCAGGTCGCCCGCCACGACGGCGATCCTGGTGACGTTCGGCGGCAGCGCGGCGACGACGTTCTCCAGTCCCAGCAACGCCGTCAGCTCGAGGAGCAGCGCGCCGAGCACCGTCGGTTCGTGCTGGGGTTTCCAGGCCTTGAGCCGGCGGACGGTCTCGGTGAGGTCGCTGATGTGGACCTCGGTCGTGAGGTGCGTGACGTCGCGGCCGATGATCACGTGGTGGAGCTCGTCCGGGGTCACGTGCATCATCCACACGACCTGGTCGCGCGGCAGGTGCCGCGTCGTCCTGGCGAGCCAGCGCCGGGCGGCCTTGAGGTCGGTGAACCCCGGCAGGTCGCGCGGACCGGTGAGGACCTCGGCGCGCTTGGCCGTCTCCACCGCGACCACCAGGCCGGGCAACGCCGTGCGGCCCTCGCGCCGCACCCGCCGGACCGCGGCGAGCACCCGTCCGTCGCGCTCGTCCGGGGCGGCGCGCAGCATCCGCAGCTTCGGGGCGTGCTGCTGACCGGCGGCGCCCTGCTCGACGCGACGCGACTCGCGCCAGTACCGCGCGGCCTCGCCCTCCTCGCCGGAGTCGGCGCACGCGTCGCCGAGCTTGCGCAGCGCCAGGGCTTTCAGCTCCGCGTGGTTCGACCGCGCCGCCGCCTCGTGGAAGTGGTGGGACGCCTCGTCGAACCGGTTCTCGGCGTGCGCGATCTCGGCGGCGGTGAGGTGCCACAGCGCGGAGTTCCCCTCGCCCAGCATGCCCTTCGCCTTGAGCAGCTCGCCGTTCGCGACGAGCCTGCGCACGTGGTCGAGCCGGCGTTCGAGGCGCAGCGTCCGGGTGGCGTCGGGGAGCCGGGAGATCACCTCGGGCCCGGCGGCGGACACCAGCAGCGGGAACAGCTTGCGCGCCGACCCGGCCTGCCGCGTCAGCACGAGCAGCACCGTCAGCTCGAACAGCACCGCGAACCGCAGCGAGGGCTCGACCTGGTAGCTGGTGACGGCCCGCGTCATCAGCGCGAGCGCCTCCTCGTACCGCACGTCCCGCCGCAACGCCGCCGACTGCCGCAGGAACTCCGCGGGTGTGAGCGACGTCGGCTCGGGCAGCCGCGGCACCTGGGTGGTCCTGCGCACGTCGAGCAGCAACCGGTCCCTGCCGACGTCCTCGAGGAACTCGCTGCGCCCGGCCCTCCGGAAGTGCCGCTCGGCGGCGTCGAGCTCGCTCTCCGCGGTGGGGTAGTCGTACCGGTCGGCGGCGGCGAGCGCGGCGACCCTGGCGAGCTTGGCCTGCTCCAGCTCGGAGAGCTTGCGGCGGCGCAGCTCGCGGACCTCCTGCGTGGCACCGGCGTGGTCGGTGGCGGCACTGCGGACCAGCGCCCGCAACACCCGCAGCGCGGTGTCGTCGAACTGCGCGAGGTACTCGTCGCACCGCCGGGCGGCCCTGCCGAGCGCGCCGAGGTTCAACAGCGTCGAGCAGTGGTCGTAGGTGACGACCGGACTGATCTTGGCGGCCCTGGCGTACGCGAGGTCGACCCCGAGCACGTTGCCGCGCAGTGCGGCGGACCGCGCGGCCTTGACGGCGTTCGCCAGCGGCGAGCCGGGTTCCATGTCCATCAGCGGCCCCGGACCGCCCGAACGGCGAACGTTTCTACAGCCTCGACCAACGTGATGAGAAGCCCTCTTTGGCGCATGGACGATCCTCCGTGCGTCGCAGATTAACGATCCAGACGGCCCACAGATCGTTTGTCAACTTTCTGTCCATGAACTGCCCGAACGATCTTGTCGGTCCTGGTCGCCACACTGGGAGGACACCGATCAGGAGGAGGGCTCCGTGTGCCGGGACTGCGACCACCCCGCCGACCGGGTGGAGGAACACCTGGCCACCCTGCGCCGCTGCATCGACGCGCGGGGCTGGGCCGTCCAGGTCCTGGAACGGGACAGAGCCCACCCGCCCTGGGCCTACACGGTGGGTCTCACGCTGCTGGGCCTGCCGGAACTGGTGCTGACGGGCCTCCCGGTGCTGCAGGGCGCGCGCCTGCTGGACACCACGGCCGACCACCTGACCCGCACCTGCCTCCCGTCACCGGGAAAGCGCTTCACCCCGCCCGGCGGCCCGCTGCTGGAGGTGGTGGGGGTGGCCCGGCCGTGGGCCCACCTGCTCGTGGCGGCACGCCTGTTCGGCGAGGGGATAGCGGCGCTGCAACTGGTCCACGCCGACGCCGCGGGCAGGTGGCCCTGGGACAGCGAGTACTCCGGGCTGCCGGGCGGTCAGCCGGTGCTGGGGATCAGGGCGAGGCCGCCGGACGGGTGACGCGCGAGGCGAGCCGGACAGGTCCTGGCAGCCGAGGGCGGGGCCGCCGGGCGGGTGATGCGCGAAGTGAGCCGGACAGGTTCCGGCAGTCAAGGGCGAGGCGGCCGGGCGGGTGACGCGCGAAGCGTGCCGGACAGGTCCTGGCAGCCGAGGGCGAGGCCGCCGGGGCGGGTGACGCGCGAGGCGAGCCGGACAGGTCCCGGCAGCCGAGGGCGAGGCCGCGGGGTGGGTGACGCGCGAAGCGTGCCGGGCAGATCCCGGCAGCCACTAGCGCGATGCCGGAGGCGAGCCGTCTTCCCCTGCCCCGTCGCCGATCGTCGCGCAGCGGCGATGAAAACACGCACTTCGTCACGACCCGCACGCCGGATGCGATCTCACTCCGAGGAGACGACACGCGACCTCTCGTCAGCGGTGAGCGTCGGCTCACCCGCCCCCATTCCCCGAGGCCCGCGCAAGGTGGCCCACACCATCCGAGGCCGGAGCAGCCGCCCCATGGGCGCGGACAACGTGAACGCGTCCAGGAACGCCCGAGTCACCGCGGACTCGGTCGTGGCGGTGCGCACCAGCCGATCCACGTACCCCTGCACGACCCGTCCACCGAACGAGAGCGGTTTCCCCACCGCTCCCGGGTAGAGGATGTCCTGGTTGGTGGCCATGGCCCACGCCCCGTCCACCACCTCGCCCACGGCGCGCTGGATCCGCGCGGCACCGTGCCCGGCCGCGAGACCGGCGTCCAGCGCCACGGCGCTCTGCGCCGCGATCGACATCCCGTGCCCGTAAACGGGGTTGTAGGTGGCCACCGAGTCGCCCAGCGCCAAGATCCCGGAGGGCCAGGCCTTCAGGCGCTCGAAGTGGTGCCGCCGGTTCGCCGTGCTGTGCGAGCCGTACACGGGCGACAGCGGCTCGGCGGCCGCGATCAGCTCGCCCACCACGGGGTCGCGCACCGACCGGGCGAACGGCACGAACTCCGACTCGTCGGTGGAGGGCTCGCCGCCGCGCGTGCCGGACAGCGTGACGAGCCACCGGCCGTCCTCGATCGGCAGCAGCGTCGCCGTGCGGCCGGGGTGCGGGTCGCGCGGGTTCGCCTGCACGTTGACGATCGGGAAGTCCGCGGCGGCCGCCGGGGGAGCGCGGAAGATCCGCGTGGCGTAGGCGAGTCCGGAGTCGACCGACTCCGAGGGCACCTCGGGCAGACCGAACTCGGCGAGCCACGCCGGCAGCCGCGAGGCGCGCCCGGTCGCGTCCACGACCAGGTCCGCCTCCAGCGACGTGCGCTCCTGCGAGATCCGGTCCTCGACCACGACGCCGGTCACCGCGTCCCGGTCGCCGAGCAGCGACACCGGTTCGGTGCCGGTCAGCACGGAGAACTTGGCGTCCCGCACCGCCTGGCTGCGCACGACCCAGTCGAGCAGCGCGCGGCTGCACGTGATGATGAACTGCATCTCGGGGAACCGCGGCACCCAGCCCTGCGCGCTCAGCGACACCAGGCCGTCCGGTACGCCGATGCGGTGCGCGCCGGCGGCGGACAGCGCGTCCAGCGTGCCCGGCAGCACCGACTCGATCGCCCGCGCGCCACCGGACATCAGCAGGTGCGCGTGCCGGGCCTGCGGCACGCCCGAGCGCGGCGCGGGCCCGTCCGGGAGCTTGTCCCGCTCCACCACGGTGACCTCGTCGAAGTGCCGGACGAGAACGGACGCCGAGAGCATGCCCGCGAGTCCTCCGCCGAGCACGACGGCGTGTGTGGGTGCCATCTAGTCCAGTCCCCCTGCTGCTTGCACGCGTGCCGCGTCGGCGACGGCGGCGTCCACGATCGTCGAGTGCTGGTACGCCCGCGAGATGCGCACCCACCTGTCGTGCTCGGCGTTGAGGTCGGTGCCGTCGACGGTCTCCGAGGCGGGACCGCGCCGCGCAGGCTTGGACCGGCCCGCCGTTCCCGCGGCCCGCAGCTGA
Organism: Lentzea sp. NPDC060358; assembly: GCF_042725365.1. Taxonomy (NCBI): domain Bacteria; kingdom Bacillati; phylum Actinomycetota; class Actinomycetes; order Pseudonocardiales; family Pseudonocardiaceae; genus Lentzea; species Lentzea sp. NPDC060358. The sequence continues at coordinate 18,927 of NZ_JBHXCW010000025.1, forward strand.
GCCGCCTCCACGACGGCGGCCACGTCGTCCTCGGACAGCGCGGCCTCCCGTGCCCGCGAGGTCGCGGCCTCACCGACCGTCAGGTCGAAGTACGGCGTGAGCGCCCAGCGCCAGTCGCTGAGCTCGATGATCTGCCGCCGCACGCGGTGGTGCGGGTTGAGGAACTTGCCCGGCGCCACCAGGACGATCGCGGGGTTCACGTGCACGAGCGCGCGGTGCAGCGGCCGCAGCGCGAAGTACGTGCGCCACCGCCGCAGCCACAGCGAGGGCGACGGCCGCTGCGGCCCGAACGCGGGCAGCGCCATCGCGATCACCAGCGGGATCATGCCCAGCGAGGCCATCAGCGGCGCGGCGGTGCTCAGCACGTCGAGCCGGTGCGACCCGGCCCAGTTCGCGAGCAGCACGACCAGCTTGACGACCGCGAACGCCACCGGGAACAGGCCCGTCGCGCAGTACCAGAGCAGGCCGCGGGCGAGCCACGGCCGGGCGGAGATCGCCTCGTCGCGCGCGCCCTGCCAGCAGTGGTAGGCCTGACCGCCGCAGCCGACGGCCGTGGCGACGAGGTAGATGAGGAGGAAGACCGCGATCGTCGGCTGCGTCGCGTAGAACGTGTCGAAGTCGACCTGGCGTTCCTCGGCGATCTCGGACTCGAGGAACAGCACGGCCATCGCCGCGACGACCACCGCGTAGCCGACGACGATCAGCCGGACCCGGTGCGACGCCTGCGCGGCGGGATAACGCCAGTACAGCACCAGCGCGAACGCCGCACCGGCGAAGCAGACCACTATCGAGTACACGAGCAGCGCCGCGAAGTTCGGCACACCGCTGGTGGAGTTGATCCACGTGATGTTGGCGGGCGCGGCGAAGAGCACCGCGAACGCGCCGAAGAAGACGGTCGAGATCAGCGCCACCACGCGGGGGTTGCCCCAGCTCGACCGCAGGGCGCGGATCTTGTAGACGAGGAGGAGCACACCGACGGCACCGCACGAGAGGTAGATCAGGTCAAAGATCGCCACGACGCACCCAGCGGGATCTTCCTTCGAGTGCCTCGGCGACCCGCCGGACGTGCGCGGGTTCCTCGGTGGTCGCGGTGTCGGACCACACCCGGTGCTCGGTGAGGCGCTCCAGGAGGTGGTCGGCCAGGTTCTCCGCCTCGCGCTCCTCGTCCTCGGTGAGCGTGGTGCGCCCGGCGATGATCTGCGCCATCCGCGGCAGCAGGTGCGGCGCGAGCTTGCGCAGGCCCTCGCTGCGGCCGAGCGCGACGGGCTGGTGCCGCAGCAGCACGTGCGCGAACTCGTGCAGCAGCACGTGCAGGCGGTGGTACCAGGACGGCGAGTCCGCGCAGATGACGAGGTACGTGCCGTTCTCCAGCAACGCCGTCGCGCCGCTCAGGCAGACCGCGTTGGTGATCGCGGCGAAGCGGACGTCGACGGGACGGCCGAGGCGCTCGCTCAACAGCTCGCAGACGCGGCGGCTCGCGTCGCGGTGCGTGGCGCCGGGCGGCAGGTCGAGGTCGCGGGCGACCTCGTCGACCAGCTTGCGCAGTGTCCTGCGGTTCACCCGTCGCCTCCCTTCGATGTCGTCAGCAGCGGTCCAGACAGCGATCTTCACGCCGGCGTCGTCATCGTCACGTGTGGCCAGGGGAGGGGCGGCGGCCGTTCAACGGGAACGACCACCCCTCACCGCCCTCGAGCGCCTGTCTGAACCCTTCTACCGCAGCAGCCCGGGCCTGTGGGGAGAGTTCGCCCGTGCGTTCGGCCAGCCGGGTGACGAACTCGACGACGCCGAGCTCGCGCAGCGCGAGGAAGTCCGTGAGCTCCGAGTCGACCTTCGCCGCGAGGTCGTCGTCGAAGAAGTACGCCGGGTCGGCGCCGAAGTGGTCGGCGAGGCCCAGGATGTGCTTGAGGCGCGGGTTGTCGCTCGCCGAGCTGAGCAGCTCGCGGATGTAGCTCGCGGAGATGCTGCCGAACCGGCCGGACGAACTGATCGCCGCCGCCACCTCCTCCGGCGACCACGGCCCGCGGTCCGGCGGGTGCACGGCCTCGAAGAGCGTCGTCAACGCGCCCGAGCGCCAGCCGGGCCGTTCCGCGGGGTGCAGTTCGCCGCGACCGCCGAGGAACGCCGCCGGGTGCACGCCGAGCGCGCCCGCGAGGTCGACGATGGCCTGGCAGGTCGGGTTGTCCTTCACCCCGAGGCGCAGCTGCGAGATGTAGCCGTGCCCGATGTCCCCGCCCCGCGCCTTGACCGCGGCGGCGAGCGCCACGTTGGTCACCTTGCCCCGGCCGCCGGGCGGGTTGGTGCACAGCTCGTTGAGGACCTCGGCGAACGGCCTCACGCCACACCTCCGCGGGAGCGTCTCCTGGCCAGAAATCATTCCACTGCTGTGGAACCAAGAGAGCATAGGGCATCACAGGGGTTGAATCCACCAGTGCGTAGCCCTATGATCACACTCCGCCGCTTGCACTGATGTGTCGCGTTTGATCCGAACGACGTCACCTCAGTTGAAGGGGGCTGATCGGACCGGGCCGGAGCTGACGTCTTGGGGGACTCATGGCGACTGCGCGGCCGGATCACGGTTCCTTGCGCCTGCACGACGAAAGCGCGCCCTCGCGCTGCAACGCGTGCGCACAACCGGTCGGCGCGTGGGCGACAGACCGGCTGACGGGCCTGCTGGGCCGCTGGGGCTGGGACGACCAGGCCCCCGCCGTGTACCGCAGGGCCCAGGGCCGCTGGGAACAGGTCGCGCTGCTCGTGGTCGACCTCGACCGCTTCAAGAAGATCAACGACGAGTACGGCCACCCCGCGGGCGACGTGGTGCTGACCGACGTCGCCGACGTGCTGGCCGCCTGCACGCGCCCGACGGACCTGGTGTGCCGCTACGGTGGAGACGAGTTCCTGGTGCTGCTGCCCGACACCACGGGCACCGACGCGGCCGCTGTCGCGGAACAGGTCCTGCGCGGCATCCGCGCCCTGCGTACCGAGGTGACCACGAACGACGGCCACCACCTCGCGCTGCACGACCAGACCGCCTCCATCGGCGTCGCGGCCCACGTCCCCGGCCCCGAGGACACGCTGATCGACCTGGTCCGCGACGCCGACGCCGCCCTGCAACGGGCGAAGCGCTACGGCCGCGCCCGCGTCCAGGTGCACGACCCGCGCGCCGTGGCGGTCGACCGCAAGACCGACACCGTCGCGCTGCACCACCTGGTGGCGTTGCAGGACCTCATGAGCAGCGACCTGCTGCCCCAGGTCGTGGTCGCGCTGTCCGACGGCCCGCAGGCGATGGAAGAACTGGTCCGCGTGCTGGGCCCGCGGGTGATCCTCACCCTGGAACGACTGCAGGACAACGGTTTCGTCATCCGCAGAGCAGCCCGCTACGAACTGACCGCCGCCGCCCGCGAGTGGATCTCCGACGTGCTGCCCGCGGTGGCGGCGTGGACGAACCGCCACCGCGGAACCACCCGCTAGGCGAGCGGAGCAAGCCGCTGCTCGACCTCTTCGGCACTGGCGTGCCCGCGCGCCACCGCGTACATCTCCGACCCGCGCACGGCGATCAGCGTCGGGAACCCGGTCACCCCGAGCCGGGCCGCGAACGCGAAGTCCTCGTCCGGCACGGCACTCCCGAACGCCGCGACGACCGCATCGGCGTCGAGCCCGAAGTCCTCCGCGATGCCCCGGTAGGTGTCCGGATCGGACAGGCTGCGCCCGTCGTGGAAGAACGCCTTCTGCATGGCGACGGCCAGCTCGGCCGCCCGCTCCGGCGCCGCCTCGCGCAACGCGATGAGCCCCCGCGCCGCGGCCTCGGAGTCCATCACGAACGACCCGTCGTCGAGCACGGCGTTGAACGCGTCGCCGAACCGAGCCCCGGTCCGCGCCGTGACCTGCACGTTCGCGTCCTTGATGAACCCGAACTCGCGGATCGGCACCCGCCGCTCACCGGTGAACAGGCCGCCGGAGACCACCTGGACCGGCACGTCGGGGTGGCGGGCCGTGACCGCCTCCAGGGTGCCGGAGAAGGCGTGCGACCAGCCGCAGTAGGCGTCGAAGACGTAGAGGAGCTTCACGACCAGTACCAAGTCGGCGCGGCCGCCCGGCATTCCCGCCTCACCCGGTGGCCTCGACCCCCTTGAACCGCCCCTCCCGGAACGCGTCCACGAACAGCCGGTGGTCCTCGCGGGTCTGCTGCGCGTACTCGAGCGCGAACGACACGACCGACTCCGCGAACTCCTCGTCGCGGTCGCCGATCGCCGCCGAGATCGCCTCCTCGCACTGGAAGTCCACGAGGGTCTGCGAGGAGTCCTCGTCGGCCACGCAGTGCATCTTGGCCGTGGCGCGGCCCAGGTAGCCGAGGACCGGGAGCATGTCCGCGGGCTCGGTGAGGTCGGACCAGTCGAGGTCCGCCTCGTACGGCGAGAGCTCGGACACGACGTAGCCGACGCCGTCGATCTGGGTGTTGCCGAGCCACGGGTCGGCGTGGGCCTGCAGCGCGCGCTGGGAGACGGCCGTGCGGTGGCCGTGGTCGGTGAAGTACTCGCGGATGCGGTCGTCGTGGACGATCCGGCTGGGGGCCGCGACGTTCGCCTGCTTCATGGACAGCACGACGTCGTTCTCCAGCGCCTGCGAGCGGCCCTCGACGAGGATGTTGTAGGCGTGCAGGCCGGCCGAGCCGATGCCGAAACCGCTGCGGCCCACCACGTCCTTGACGGCGTAGGTGCGGCTGCTGGCGCGCTTGCCGGTCGGGATGGTGTCCAGATAGGACTCGAACGCCTCCTCGACGGCGGCGCGCACGTCCGGTTCCAGTTCGTGCGTGCCCTCGCGGTCGCGGCGGAACCGGCGTTCGTAGTCGACGATCGCCGTCTTCTCGTTCAGCAGGCCGATGCGGGTCTCCAGCCGGGCTCGTTGCAGCACGCGGTGCAGGGCGCCCTCGGTGCTGTCGAGGCGGAGGCTGAAGAGCTCGTCGCCGGGGTGCTCGGCGAACGTGCGGACCTGCTCGACGTAGGCCGAGACGTACGCGCGGATGAGGTCGGTGATCACGCTGTCCGGCAACGCCTTGCGCCAGCCCAGCAGGGCCATCGACGCGGCGAACCGGCGGACGTCCCACGTGAACGAACCGAGGTAGGCCTCGTCGAAGTCGTTGACGTCGAACACCAGCGTGCCCTCGGAGTCCATGTACGTGCCGAAGTTCTGCGCGTGCAGGTCGCCCTGGATCCAGATGCGACCGGTGCGGTCGTCGGCCCATTCATCGGGCAATTCGGCCATGTCGGCGTAGAAGAGGCACGCGCTGCCCCGGTAGAACGCGAACGGTTCCGCCGCCATCTTGCGGAACTTGTGCCGGAACGCGGCGGGGTCGGCCGCCATCAGCCCCGAGAACGCGTCCTCGAGCACACTCACGATGCGGTCGCCGCGATCGGTCACGGTGCCTCCCTGTCTCGTACCTGAGGACGCAGATCTCAACACGAGGATGCGCTCACCGCCCGCCGCACACGCGGGAATTCGCCGTCAGTTCCGAACGAGTTGGCCCCAGAACTCAACAAACCGGGCAAGCGCGGCGTTGAGGGGCGTCACGGGAAGACACATCCATGGGGGATGAAGTGTCCAACAGATCGCTGAGACGCGCCTTGCCCGGAGCGGGCGCGCTCACCACAGCCGCGGTGCTCGCGTTCGGCGGCGCCGCGACCGCTCAGGAGCCCGCCCCGCCGTCGGAGGCACCGCCTCGAGCGGTCCTCCGCACGACGGTCGAACTCGACAAGCCGCACTACCTCCTCCACGAGGACATGCGGATGAAGTTCACGATCACGAACATCGGCGGCCAGGTCGCCGAACGCGTGCGGTTCCGCCTGCCGCCGGGCGATCCGCACTACGACCGGTGGAACTGGGCGCCGCTGCGGGAGACCCAGGAGGGCATCCGGCTCGAACCGGGGGAGACCAGGGTCCTCGAGTTCTCCGGCGGGGTCGTCGACAGGTACAACGGCTCCACCGCGGGCATCGAGGACAAGTGGTTCGACTTCGCGGGCCGGCAGGAGACCGGCGAGGACCACTTCACCGCCGTCGCCCCCGTCACGCCGACCGAGGGCGACATCCGGGGCGTCGTGTACGCGGACAAGAACCGCAACGGCCGGCAGGACGCGGGTGAGGCCCTCGCCGGTACCGCGGTCGGCGTCCGGGGCGGGCGCCGGATGCGGGCGGAGCGCACCACGGACGCCGGCGGGCGGTTCCTGTTCGCGAAGGCACCGGGTGGCACCTGGTCGCTCTCCTACTCGCACCCGGACGGCTGGGTGGTGCCGGAGGGGGACGGATCGGTCCAGACCGTCCGCGTCACGCCGGCCGGCGTCGAGCTCTCCGTGCGCGCCGAGCGGCCGGCCTCCGACTCGGTCCAGGCGGAGCTGGCCCTCGACAGGACCGTCTACCGGCCGGGGGACCCCGTCACGATCACGGCCACGCTGACCAACAGCGGCGCTCGTGCGGTGGAGGGGGTCCAGGCGACCTGCCTCGACCACGGCAGCAAGCACCACGTCGGCTCGGGGGCCGGCTGGGGCGACCTGGCGCCGGCGGGACCCGGCGTGACCATCGCCGCGGGCGAGACCAGGACGTTCAGCGTCACCGACGTGGTGCCGCGGGAAGCCCTGGCCCGTGGTGAGGTGCTCGCGGTCTGCCGGTTCGGGCCGCACGTCCTGGACGGCGCCGGCTACGCCGAGGCCACGGCGAGCGCCGCGGTCACCGGGGAGCCGGAGGAGACCTCGCCGCCGACGCCCGGCCCGGTCCCGCCGGGTCCGGGAGGAGCGGCGGTGCCCGAACCGGCCGCCCGCGTGGCGCTGGCCAGGACGGGCGCCGCGGTGCTCGGCCTGGGCCTGCTGGGCGTGCTGCTGGTGGCGTCCGGGGCGGGCTTGCTCAGAGCGAGCAGGAATCGAGAAGCCCGGGACGCGGACCACGCCTAACGTCGGCGGCATGTGCTTCATGTTCGGTGCCGCCGAGGACCACGTCGCACGCGTGCTCGCCGAACTGGCGGAGCACGCCGGCCCGGCGGCGGACGAGATGACGGCGGGCGCGGCGCTCGTGCCCCCACCGGCTCACGCCCGGCACTCCAGCAGCGACTGCGCCGACCCGCCGCCGTAGGCGCTCGGGTCCACCGCGGAGCAGTGCCCGGAGATCCACTCCTGGCGGCCGTGATCACCGCGGCCGCCGGGACCACCGCCCATCCGGTCGCCACCGCTGAGCACGAACTTGAGCCTGCCCTCGGCGACCCAGGTCTGCAGCTGGCCGACCGACGGCGCGTCGTCCGAACCGGAGAACCCGCCCATGCCGATCACGACGTCGTCCGAGCCGAGGATGAACGGCGCGGCGGCCTGCGACGACCCGGCGACCGCGAGCGTGATCTCCGCGCCGCCGCTGTGCGCCCTGGCGTAGTCCAGGATCCGCTTCTGCTCGTCGCTCAGCGTGGCCCGGTCGCCGCCGGGCCCGTTCCGCCGTGGCCGCGGAGCTCCGCCGGGCGGCTGCTGCCCGCCGCGGAAGATCTGCACGCCACCACCGGGCGTGGCCGGTCCGGCTGCGGGGATGCCGCCACCGGAACCGGCCGTCGCGGCCGTGGCCGCCGACCACACCGCGGGCGTCAGCAGCACCGCCACCACCGCCGCCACCAGTCCGGCCCGGCGCAGTCCGAGCAGCAGCACGACGACCGCCACCGCCGCGACCGCGAGCACCGCCCACCGCGTCCAGCCGTGGAACGCCGTGTCGCGCGAGACCACGACGAACGCCCACACCGCCGTGACCGCCACCGACACCGGCAGCAGGAACCGCACGAAGCTCCTGGCGCGCCAGAACATCACGAGCCCGGCCGCGCCGATCGCCGCGACCGCCGGGGCGAGCATCGTCGTGTAGTAGGGGTGGAAGATGCCCTGCGCGAAGCTGAACACCACCGCCGTGACCAGCAGCCAGCCGCCCCACAGGAACCAGCCCGCGCGTTCGGCCGGGTCGCCGGGGACCCCGCGCCGCCACCGCAGCACGCCCGCCACCGACACCGCGCCGAGCACCAGCAGGCACAGCGGCAGCAGCCACGAGATCTGCCCGCCGACCGCCGCGTCGAACATGCGGCCGGCGCCGGGCTGCCCGCCGAACATCGCCCCGCCGCCGGGCCCGCCGACCTCGCCGCCGGGCGGCAGCTGACCGGACGGGAACCGGCCCGGCGGCACCTGACCGAGCTGCCCGCCACCGCGGTTGCCGCTCCCGCCGAACACCCGGCCGAGCCCGTTGTACCCGATGATCAGGTCCCACGCGCCGCCGTCCGTGCTGCCCCCGATGTACGGCTTGGCCCCCGGCCACACCGCGTGCAGCACCACCCACCAGAACGACGACACCACCAGCACCGCACCGGCCGCGAGCAGGTCGAGCACCCGCCGCGTGACCGCCGCACCGGAGCCCACCAGGTAGGCGAGCGCGAACCCCGGCACCACGATCCACGCCTGCAGCATCTTCGTCAGGAACCCGCAGCCGACGAAGAACGCGCACCACAGCAGCCACTTCGTCCGCGGGCGGCTCTCCGCCGACCTGACCGAGCGCGTGAAGGCGTACGCGGCGGCGACGAGGAGCAGCACCAGCAGCGTGTCGGGGTTGTTGTCGCGGTTGATCGCCACGGTGATCGGCGTCAGGGCGAAGATCAGCGCGGCGAGCAGAGCCACCTCCTCGCCCGCCCACAGCCGGACCGCGCGGTGCAGCAGGAACACCGCCGCGACACCTTCGAGCACCTGCGGCAGCAGCACGACCCAGCCGTGGAAGCCGAAGATCCACACAGCGACCGCCTGCGGCCACAACGCCAACGGCGGTTTGTCGACCGTCACCACGCCCGCCGGGTCGAACGAGCCGAACAGGAAGTTCGTGAACGAGGTCGACATCGACTTCGCGGCGGCCGAGTAGTACGAGTTGCCGATCTGCCCGCCCCAGATCGCCCACGTGTACAGGGCACCCGCCAGCACGCAGATCGCGACGAGAACCCAGACGTGCCAACGGGACCGCTGTGCTCCGGCCGGTCGTCCGGCCGGAGCGGCCACTGCGGCAGTGGCGGTCATGCGTCGTCCTTTCGGTCGTCCCTGCGGAACACCCAGCTCCGCAGCAGGAAGAAGCGCCCCACCGTGCCGAGGGCGGAAGAGCCCAGCAGCACCACCAGTTCCAGTGCGCGCGGCGGATTGGGGGAGGCCGCGTGCAGCACGAGCAAAGCGGCCGAGGTGAACGCGTAGTAGAGCCCGAACACCACGAGGCCCTGCAGGTGCGTCTTGCCGCGGGCGGCGTTGCGTGCGGTGAAGGTGAAGCGGCGGTTGGCCTCGGTGTTGACGAGGGTGGTGATCACCAGCGCGGCGAGGTTGGCCGCGAGCACCGGCCACCACAGCCGGAACACCCCGTACAGCGCCAGGTTCGCGAGCGTGGAGAGCACGCCGATCACCGCGAACGACAGCATCTGCCACGACAGCCCGCCCTCGCTGCGGCTCAGCACGGCGTCGGGGTGGATCGCCTTCGGTTCCGGCCGCCGCGGCAGGCCGGAGACCCGCGCGGTGCCGTTGGCCTTCGCTCTGGCCACCCGGACCAGCCCCTTGATGTCGTCGACCGCGGTGCCGACCACGTCGACCCGGCTGTCGACGTCCTCGACCCAGTCCACCGGCACCTCGTGCACGCGCAGGCCATTGTGCTCGGCCAGCAGCAGGAGTTCGGTGTCGAAGAACCACGCCTCGTCGCGCGCCTGGCCGAGCAGCGGCCGGACGACGTCCGTGCGGGCGGCCTTGAAACCGCACTGGGCGTCGCTGAACCGGGCGCCGTGCGTGAGCCGGATCAGCGCGTTGTAGGCCCGCGAGACCAGTTCCCGGCGCGGCCCGCGGACCGTGCGCGACCCCGGTGCGAGCCGGGAGCCGATCGCGAGGTCCGAGTGCCCGTTGAGCAGCGGCGCGACCAGCGGCAGCAGCCCGTCGAGGCCGGTCGACAGGTCGACGTCCATGTAGACGACGACCGCCGCCTCGCTGGCGCCCCACGACTCCCGCAGCGCGAGCCCCCGGCCCTTGCGGTCGAGGTGGTGCACGCGCACCCGCTCGTACTTCTCCTCCAGCTCCCGGGCGACTTCGAGGGTCCGGTCGGTGCTGGCGTTGTCGACGACCACGATCGACCAGTCGAACGGGAACTGCTCGCTCAGGAACCGGTGCAGCACCTCGACGCAGCCCGGCAGCGCGCGTTCCTCGTCGTAGACGGGGATCATGATGTCGACTGTTCCCGTGGCCTGCGCGGTCATCACCGCCATGAGGTTCTCCGTTCCACTGTGGACACCGAAGTGGCCGTTGTGCAACCGAGCGTGCTGACGTCGCCGTGAGAACGTCCTTGGCCCGCGCTGAGAGAATCGTGAGAGCGCCGATGCACAGGTGGCTCACAGGCTCCGGCCCTACCGTCGCTGCCATGAGACTGCTGGTGGTGGACGACGACCCGGACGTGCGGGACAGTCTGCGCCGCAGTCTCGAGTTCGAGGGCTACGAGGTCACGACGGCCGCGGACGGGGCCGAGGCGCTGACCAGGCTGCCCGGCGCCGACCTCGCGATCCTCGACCTGATGATGCCCGTGCTCGACGGGTCGGAGGCGTGCCGACGGCTGCGCGCGGCGGGGGAGCGCCTGCCCGTGCTGATGCTCACCGCCCGCGACGCGCTGGGCGACCGGGTCACCGGCCTGGACGCGGGTGCCGACGACTACCTGGTCAAACCGTTCGCGCTGGAGGAGCTGCTGGCCCGCGTGCGCGCGCTGCTCAAGCAGAACCGGAACCGGCCGGTGCCGCGGCTGCTGCAGTTCGCCGACCTGCGGATGGACCCGGACGCCCGCGAGGTCGTGCGCGGCGGCGAGCGGCTCGACCTGACGCCGACCGAGTTCGACCTGCTGGCCGTGTTCCTGGCCGAACCGGACCGGCTGCTGACCAAGAACCACCTCAAGCACGCCGTGTGGGGCAAGGACCCCGGCACGAACCTCCTCGAGGTCTACATCGGCTACCTGCGCCGCAAGACCGAGTCCGGCGGGCGGCCGCGGCTGCTGCACACCGTGCGGGGCCTGGGTTTCCTGCTGCGCGAGTCGCCGTGACCCGCCCGGTCCTGCTGCGCAGCAAGCTCGCGCTGATCACCGCGTTCGTCGTGGCGGTCGCGATCGCCGGGATCAGCGTCGTCACGTGGCTCGCGACCGAGCACAACCTGCGCTCGCAGCTCGACAGGTCGCTGCAGGCGAGCCTCCCGCCGCGGATCAAGATCCGGTGCGACGCGAGCGTCCCGGCGGAGGGCCTGCGGCAGGTCCTGCAGGGCATCCAGACACTGGGCCCCGACGGCGGCACGTGCGCGCCGCCCGGCGTCGACCCCGTGGTGACCACCGCCGGCGACCTCGTGACCACGCGGACCTTCCGCGACGGCGTCACGCAGTCCGGCGCCGAGGCACGGGTCCTGCTGCAACCGCTGGAGAACGGCGAGGTGCTGGTCCTCAGCCGCAGCACCGCCGAGATCGACACCACCCTGGCCACGCTCGCGGGCGTCCTCGTCGGGGTGTCCGTCCTGGGCGCGGTGGTCGTCGCCGCCGGAGGGCTGTGGCTGACGCGCCGCGCGTTCGCCCCGATGGAACGCCTCACCGAGGCCGTCGAGCACATCGCCCGCACCGAGGACCTCACCACGCCGGTCACCGTCTCCGGCCGCGACGAGGTGGGGCGCCTCGGCCGTGCGTTCACGTCGATGACCGCGGCGCTGGCCGAGTCGCGGCGGCGGCAGCGAGACCTCGTCAACGACGCCGCGCACGAGCTGCGCACGCCGCTGACCTCGTTGCGCACCAACATCGACCTGCTCGTCCGCAGCGAGCGCACCGGCCGCCCGCTGCCCCAGCGCGGCGAGGTCCTCGACCGCCTCCAGGCCCAGAGCCGGGAGTTCGGCGACCTCGTCACCGAGCTCGTCGTGCTGGCCCGCGACGACCGCGAGCTGGCCAGGGACCCGGTCGACGTCGCCGGGGTGATCGACCGGGCCGTCCGGCGCGCCCGCAGCCGTGCCCACGACCACGTCTTCGACGTCGAGCGCGCGGACTGGTCGATCGTCGGCGACGCGGGCGCGTTGGAGCGCAGCGTGCTCAACCTGCTCGACAACGCCGTGAAGTTCTCCCCGGCGAGCTCCACGATCACCGTCCGCTCGAAGCCGGGCTGGCTCACCGTCAGCGACGAGGGGCCCGGCCTCCCGTTCGAGCACCGGCGGTCGGCCTTCGAACGGTTCTGGCGCGCGCCCGATGCCCGCGGCCTGCCCGGCTCCGGCCTGGGGCTCGCGATCGTGGCCGACGTCGTGGCGGTGCACGGCGGCACGGTGCGGTTCGTGCCGAGGCCGCGCGGCGCGTCGGTGTTCGTCCAACTGCCCGAATTCCGTTGAGCAGCAGACGATCGACGGTGGTTCGCGAGGGCCGCTCTGCACCACGGTGGTCACATGGACCGCAGACACCGGCGCCCTGCCCTGCTGATCACCGCGTTCCTCTCGGTCGCGATGGTCACCGCCGGCAACTCCGCCGCAGCCCCTTCCCCCGAACAGCCGTCGAACCACTGGCAGTACGACCACTGGCTCCAGCAGCAGCCGTGGCAGCAGTCGGGTGAGACCGCGCGGGTCTTCGCGCAGAACGGTTTCCCCGGCCCGATCGACCCGCAGAACTGGGTCAACCCCGACCACATGACGTGGGAACGCGACTACCGGAAGATCCCCGGCACCAACTGGGCCGACCCGTCGGTCAAGGGTTCGGTGCGCAACTTCAAGGGCGCACTGGTCCTGCTGGACTACCCGAACCAGCCTTTCGTCGTGACGCAGCCGGGCGGCTCCACGGTGTTCGGCAACCCGAGCACCGAGGCGAGCGGCGTCCCGCGCGCCCAGGTCGGCCAGTTCTACCAGGACTTCCTCAACAAGCCGGGCGCGCTCAACCGCGGCCACACCGTGCACGAGTACTGGATGGAGACCTCCGGCGGTCGCTACGGCGTCGAGCTGAACGCGTTCGGCCCGTACACGATGCCGGGCAAGGACCACGAGTACGCCATGGAGTTCCAGGGCGGCACCGGCTGTCCCGCGGGCGACAACTGCAACCGCAACATCCGCACCGACGGCCGTGCGGCGTGGGTGGCGGACGTGGGCTCGCAGGTGCCCGCGGGCTACGACTTCATCTACTACCTGTCGGCGGGCCAGGACGAGTCCGGCACCTGGCAGGAGTTCGGGATGATGAAGTTCCGGACCAAGGAGGACGTGACCGACGACTTCGGCCCGCCGGACCCGGCGCTGCCGAACTGGTCGAACACCCGTTACGTCGACTGGACGTCGTGGGCGGCGGGCTCGTCGATCTGGCCGAACGCGGGCGGCGGCTCGTCCACCCAGGCCGAGAGCTCCGGCCAGGGCGTGTACGCGCACGAGCTGAGCCACATCCTCGGCATCGGCGACAACTACAACAACCCGTACGGCTCCCCGCCGCGCCGTGACTACAGCGGCCCGTGGGACATGCTGTCGCGCGGCTCGTTCAACGGCCCCGGCGGCCCGCACTCGCGGTGGACGATCCCGGCCACCGGCGGCGGTTCGCTCGGCGCCCAGCAGACGTTCCGCAACCGGATCAAGCTCGGGATCGTGGACGAGCAGAACGTCCTGCGGCTCTCGCGCGAGGCGCTGGCCGGGTCCGGCACGGTCATCGCGAAGATCACCGCCCGCGAGGTGAACCCGGGCTCCGGCGGCTTGACGGGCATCAACCTGGCGATGGGCACCGGCGACAAGACGCCGTCGTGCAACGTCTCCACGAACCCGTTCTGCGACGGCGGCGGTTACAACAACTACACGCTCGAAGTCGTCGACCGCATGGGCGCCGACTCGTTCACCCCGGACTCGGGCGTGCTGCTGGCCAAGACGAAGAACGCCGACGCCGCACCGTTCACGTGGGTGATCGACGCCAACCCGCAGGACATCGGCATGACCGACTACGTGCTGCCCGACGGCACCAGGGTCCCGATCACGATCGGCGACTACCGCCAGCTGTCCGACGCCCTGTTCCACGCGGGCACGAACTCGGGCAGCGAGTACGAGTTCGTCGACCAGGCCAACCGCCTGCACTTCTACGTGCTGGACCTGCAACGCGACTCGCGCGGCGTCCTGTCGTACACGGTCGCGGTCCGGTCCCTGGACGGCGCCGGCCCGCAGCAGCGCGGCGTGCGCGTCACGCCCACCGCCGCCCGTGCCGGTGCGGACGGCGTGGCGACGTGCCGCTTCCCGCTGACCAACACCGGCCGTGCCGCCACCCCCGGCTCGCAGCACCCGGAGCCCGTCGACCAGTACCTCGACGGCGACGTGTACCGCGTGACCGCGACGGCTTCCGCCGGCTGGACCGTCTCGGTGCCGAACGCGTTGGCCACGGCCAAGTTCGGCGGCCGCGTCGACGTGCCGGTGCACGCCCAGCGCGGCAGCGGGCAGGTCATGTCGAAGGTGACGCTGACCGCGGTGTCGGAGAGCAACCCGGCGAAGACCGCCACCGCCACCTGCACGGTGACCGGCTAGCGGTTCCTGCTCCGGGCCGGTCTCGGCCGGCTCGGAGCACGTCGCCGTTGGGGCGCACCGGGTCCGGACGTCAGCATCACGAAGCACGCCGTCAGCAGGATCGCCCCGCACGCCACCCACGTGAGCGTTCTGACCACCGCCACCGGCGCGGGCACCCCGATCCCGAGCAGCAGCAACGGCATCCCGAGCGCGTAGGTGACCCCGGCCGCGAACGTGCGCCCGTTCCCGTTGAGCAGCAACGGAACCGCGCCGATGGCCACCAGCACGGCGAATGCCAGCCACGCGTACGTCAGTCCCCGGTGCAGCCCGACCGTGACGTCGATGCCCTGCTGCGCGCGGATCGCCTGCTCGGCCGCCGCCGCGGTGGCGAACCCGACCGCGGCCGTCGTGCCCGCGATGGCCGCGGTGAGCAGCAGCGACGCACCCAGGATCGTGCGACCGCGCCGCACCGGGTCGACTCGCTTCCTGGTGTCCACGAACCCCAGTCTGTTGCCGGGAGCGCTCCCCGCTCCACCGCACACGCCGAGGTGCACTCAGTAGTGGTACGGAATGCGCGCCATCGGCTCGACCAGCTCACGCTCCTCATAGGACAGGTGCGACAGCAACGTGTCGGTGAGCAGGTCGACGGCCTGCGCCACCTCCGTGATCCTCTTCGGCTCGGCGACCGTGTTCACCAGGGCGGCGTCCAGCCGTTCGAGCACGTCGTGGATCACCAGGTGCTCCTCGGACAGCCGGTCCAGCACCGGCCCGAGCCGCGCGTCCCCCGCCCGGAGCTGGGGGTAGAGGCTCCGGTCCTCCAGCGTGTGGTGGAGGGTGACGAGCCGGCAGTAGGTCTCGCAGTAGGCGCCCATCGTCCAGTTGTTCTGGCGCATGGTCATCGCGTTGATCTCGTCCCGCGCGTCGCCGATGTCGGTGATGCCGTCCGCGACCTGCCGGACGACCTGGCGGATCTTGGTCAGCTCCTCGCGCAGGTGGTCGTGCACGCCGACGAGCTGACGGCTGTGCGCCCGCCCGGCCGCGGTGTAGACGGCGTCCTTCTCCGGCTTGGGCCCCCGTGGCCGCGCGGCCTCGTCCCACAAGGTCTCCGCGGAGAGGCGTTGCCCGTCGTCAGGCGTGGGCGTCACGCCCAGCGCTTTGGGGAGGGCATCCCGTTCCTTCCTCACCATCTCCCGCACGGCCGGCGCGACCTCCTCCGCGAACGCCCGCACCTCGTCGTCGGTGTCGACCATGAGGATGAACCCGCTGATGCCGTGCTCGAGCGCCAGTTCCGTGAGTTGCTCGGCCGTGAAGCCGGGCGAGATGTTGTAGAGCCGCTTCACGTCGCCGGGCTCTCGCCCCGCCTCACGAGCCGCGTCGTCGATGATCGCGTTCATCGCCCCGAGCTGCTCGGGCGGCGCGTACGAGCTGGACGGCAGCCACCCGTCCGCGGCGCGTCCGGTGAGCTGCAGCATCCGCTTCTTGTAGGCCCCGAGCCAGATCCCGACGTCGTGCGCCGGGAACGGCCCGGGCCGCGCACCGCCGAGCGAGTAGTGCTCCCCCGCGATCCGCGTGGTCCTGCCCGGCGTCCACAACGCCCGGATCACCGCAATGGCCTCGTCGAGGGCCTTCACGGACTCACCGGGCGTCCTCACCGGCCCACCCATGGCCCCGATGGCGTCCCAGAACGCCCCGGCCCCGAGCCCCAGCTCGACCCGACCACCCGTGATGGCGTCCAGGCTCGCCACCGCGCGCGCCAGCATCGCGGGCGGCCGCAACGGCAGGTTGGCGACGTTGGGGAACACCCGCACGTTCGTCGTGCTGGCCGCGATGACGGCCAACGACGTCCACGTGTCGAGGTGCGTGGCGTTGTACGGGTGGTCCTGGATGCTCACGAAGTCGAGTCCCAGCACGTCAGCGGCCTGGGCCAGCCGCAGAGCGCTGTCGAACCGTTCGGCGGTGGGCGCCAGGAACACCCCGAACTCGACCGGGTGACCGTAATCTGTCATGCCGAAAGTATGCCATGCAGATGTTCTGCTGAGCAGACGTTCTGTCGCCGCTATCATTGCGGGGGTGACGGCTCTGGAGGACGACTTCGGCTGGACCCTCGGCGTGGTCTTCCGCGCTTTCGTGAAGGCGACCAACGCCGCCGTGGGCGACCTGCCCGGCGGCCACCGCGGCTACCAGGTCCTCACCGCGGCGGTGCGCGACCAGCCGGAAAGCCAGTCCGCGCTGTCCCAGCAACTGGGCGTGGACCGCACGGTGATGACGTACCTGCTGGACGACCTGGAGCGCGCCTCCCTGGTCTCCCGCAGGCCTGCGCCGACCGACCGCCGAACCCGCCTGGTCGTGGCCACCCCCGCCGGCCGCGAACGTTTGCGCGACCTGGAACTCCGCCTGTCGCACGCCGAGGCCCACGTCCTGTCCGGCCTGCCCGAGGCGGACCGCTCGACGTTCCGGTCCCTGCTGCGCCGGTTGGCGGGGCACGTCAACGAGCTGGACCCGGTGCCGAGCGCGTGCGCGGCGGTGCAGGACATCGCGGCGGGCACGCCTTAGCCGGACAGCTCGCGCACGTTGCCGGTGACGCTGCCTGGCAGGATCACCGGTCGTGGCGGTGACCAGGAGCACGGTGCGGAAGCTGGCCGACGAGAAGTCCTTCGAGCGGGGAGAGCGGTACTTCGCGGCCGGTCAGGTCCGGCGGATCGAGGTGGACGGGGCGACCGTGACCGCGGCGGTGGACGGCACCCGCACCTACCGCGTGCGGCTCGAGGTGACGCCGAAGGGCCTGCGCGGGCGGTGTTCCTGTCCGTACGGAGCCGAGGGCGTGTTCTGCAAGCACTGCGTCGCGACGTCGCTGGCGTGGCTGGAGCAGGGCGGCGAGGTGGGGGAGCCGCGCGCGAAGCCGTTGTCGGACAAGCGGTTGCGGTTGTTCTTGCGCGGCTGTGAGCAGGAGTGGCTGATCGACGAGCTGATGAGGGCCGCGAAGTCGGACCGGGTGCTGCGTGCGCGGCTCGCCGCCGCGGCCGGTCAGCGGGACGCGTTCGACGACCACGACATCAGGGAACGTCTGGAACGCGCGATCGACATCCCCGACTTCGTCGACCACGCCGAGGCGTACGGCTACTTCCTGCACGTCGGTGACGCGCTGGACGAAGTCGAACGACTGGTCGGAGCCGGGTTCGCCGATGCCGCCATCGCCCTCGCCGAGCACGCGCTGGAACTCCTGGAGACCGCTGCCGAACGGGTGGACGACTCCGACGGAGGGTTGTCCGAGGCCTTGGCCCGCGTCGAGGAGATCCACCTGGTGGCCTGCGCGGCGGGCTCCCCGGACCCGGTGGAACTGGCCGAACGCCTGGTCGCGCGGGCGTTGAGCAGCGAGTACGAGGTGTTCCTCGACGTGCTGTCCGAGTACCGGGACGTGCTGGGCCCGGCGGGCCTGGCCCGGTACCGGGGACTCGTCGAGCAGGCGTGGCGGGAACTGCCGCCGAAGAAGGCGAACGACCACAGCGCCCGCCGTTTCGCCATCGCTCATCTCATGGAGAACCTGGCCGAGGCGTCGGGAGGGGCGGACGGGTTGGTGGAGGTGCTGGCCCGGGACGTGACGAGCTCCTACGACGTGCTCCGCATCGCCGAACGGCTGTGCGCCGACGACCGTGACGACGAGGCGCTGACCTGGCTGGAGCGCGGCCTGTCGGACTTCGAACCGGACTTCCGCCTGCGCGACCTGGCCGCCGAGGTCCACGTGCGCGCGAACCGGCGCGACCGGGCGGGCGAGCTGCTGTGGGCCAACTTCACCGACCGCCCGTGCCTGGCGACCTTCCGCGCGCTCCGCGAGGCCACGGCCGGAGACTTCCCGCGGTGGCGGGAACGCGCGCTGGCCTTCCTCGCCGAACTGCCGCCGGTCCGTTCCACGCTCGTGGAGGTCCTGCTGGCCGAAGGGGAGGACGAGGCCGCCTGGCGAGCCGCTGTCGACGGCGGCTGCTCGGAGAGCCTGTGGCTGCGCCTCGCGCGCGTCCGGGCCGCGAGTCATCCGGCCGACGCCATCCCGATCCTGCTCGGCGCTGCCGATCGGGCGATCGAGGTCCGCAACCGTGACGCCTATCAGGCAGCCGTCCGGCTGCTGGTCGAGGCCGGGGCGTTGTTCGCCCGCTGCGACCGCGACGACGACTTCCGCGCCCACTTGGCCGCCGTGCGCGACGCGCACCGCACCAAGTGGGCCCTGCGGCAGGAACTGGACTGGGCCCGGTTGCCCTGACCGGCCGGGGTCAGAAGCGTCCGAAGAACACGCTGCCCGGCACGTCGGGGTCGTTGGACAGGTAGTGCTCGCGCACCGCCCGGATGAACTCGTGGCGGGAGATCGCCCCGTCCCCGTCGGTGTCCAGCTGGTGGAACGAGTCGAGGGCCTCGGGCGCGTCGGAACGCCAGACGTCCCGCAGGAACCGCGCGAACTCGTCGTTGCCGATCTCGTTGTCACCGTCGGCGTCGATCACGTCGAAGATCGCGTGAGCGCCGCCCTCGGTGAGGTTGAGCCTGCTCGTGTCGATCGTCGCCAGCCGGGTGGCGGTGACGAACTGGTCCTTGCTGAGCCGGTCGCTGTCCACACCCGCGTGGCGCAGGAGCTCCAGCCAGCTGATCTGGCAGAACGACAGCAGCGCACGGGTCCTGCGATCGGTCCTGTCGAGCTGGTACGCCTGGACGTAGCGGTTGCCGAGGGCCTCGTAGTCCGTCCAGTCCAGGAAGCCGTCGTGGTCGCTGTCCAGGCTGTCGAACGCCCGCTCCAGCTTGAGGCTGATCAAGTCCCGCGTCGTGGTGGTCATGCCTGGCCCTTCCTGTGGCGGTGCCGATCGGACCCGATCAGCATGCTCAGGGCCGGGCAGGGCAGGCCACGGCTACCACGCCACCTGGTGGTATTCGACCTCGAACCGGTTGTCGCGGACCGTGGGTGCATACCGCGGGTAGCCGTAATGCTGCACAGTGTCACCATTTCGAGACGGCCCTCGGCCGGTAAGCTGCGTCGAGCCCAGGACTACGCCGGGTTCTCCGCGACCGCGAGGTAGTCCGTGTAGATCTGCGGCGAGCCCGAGAACGAGGCCAGCTGCTTCCACTCCTCGTACATCTGCTTGGTGTCGCGGTGAGCGGCCGCGAACTCCGCGGCCACCCCGGTGGCGATGTCGGGCTCGGGGTAGAAGACGTCCAGCGCGTCCAGGCTCGCGATCTCCATCATCATCACGTACTGGTCGAGGCGGTTGCCCCGCTCGCCCTTGAGCACGTGGAACCGCCAGTCCGGGTAGTCGTCGATCCGGTGGTGGTTCTCGGCGATGAAGCGGTCGAACACCTCCTCCGTCACGCCGGCGCGCAGCGCCAGGTTGTGGATCCCGATGACGCGGGCGACGGGCTCCTCTCCCGGGCGGTCGCGGTAGCGGGGGCCGGGCGTGACGGTGCTCCGCGGGTTGTCGGCCAGCAGCCGGTAGTCGGTGAACAGCGTGGGCAGCTCGCCGAACGTGCCCAGCCGCCGCCAGCGCGCCAGCACGGCCTCCGCCTCGGGGTGCTGCGCCCAGAACTGCCGGGCCGCCTCGGTCTGCTCGCCGCGGGCGGTGACGTAGCGGTCGCGCTGCTTGGCGCTCTCGATCTCGAACAACATCAGGTACTGCCCGGTCCGCTCGCCGCGCAAGCCGCGCAGCAGGGTCCACCGCCACCCCGGGTACACGGGCAGGTGAACGCCTTCGGCGCGGACGAAGGTCTCGAACTCCTCCGGCGTGACACCGGACTCCGTGTCGATGGCGATGTACTGGAAGGTGAACACCGACGAGCGTCCCATTGCGTCCAATCCACGAGCCGGAACAGCGGAAAACGACCGAAGGCGACCCGGTTCGCGTACTCCGCGAACACAGATCGCCTTCGTCTTCGGTGCCCCCGGCAGGATTCGAACCTGCGCTCCCGCCTCCGGAGGGCGGTGCTCTATCCCCTGAGCTACGGGGGCCGTAGCTACGTGGAAGATCCTAGCGCACTCCGCGGACCCCCAACGACACCGGCCCCTGCAACGGCGCGGACGTGGCCTCCGTCACGACATCGGGTGGGAGGGAATACGTCGGATTGCACTCATGCGCATATCGCTATATGTTCCGGAGCATGGGTCACGGCCATGGACACGGGACGGCGTCGGCGAGCGGGCGGCACGCCGGCAGGTTGTGGGTCGCGTTCGGCATCGGCGCTGTTTTCATGGTGGTCGAGTTCGTAGTCGGGTTCGCCACAGGCTCGCTCGCGTTGATCTCGGACGCCGCGCACATGCTCACCGACGTGCTGGGCGTGGGCATGGCGCTGGCCGCGATCCTCGTCGCCAAGCGGGCCAAGGCCGGGAAGAACCGCACGTTCGGCTTCTACCGGGCCGAAGTGCTCGCCGCGCTGGCCAACGCCGTGCTGCTCTTCGGCGTGGCCGGGTACGTGGTCTACGAGGCCGTCGGGCGGTTCCAGGACCCGCCGCAGGTGCCGGGGTGGCCGGTGCTCATCGCGGCGACCCTGGGTCTTGCCGCCAACCTCGTCAGCTTCAGCGTCCTCAAAGAGGGCGCGAAGGAGAGCATCAACGTCAAGGGCGCCTACCTCGAGGTGGTGGCCGACCTCGTCGGGTCCGTCGGCGTGCTGATCTCCGCCCTCGTCACCCTCACGACCGGGTGGAAGTACGCCGACCCGATCATGGGCGTGCTGATCGGCGTCTGGGTCCTGCCGCGGACGTACGCGCTGGCCAAGAACGCGTTGCACATCCTCTTCCAGCACGCGCCGGAGCGGTTGGACGTCACCGAGATGCAGCAGGCCCTCGCGCGGATCGACGGGGTCGCCGAGGCGCACGACCTGCACGTGTGGACGCTCACCAGCGGCATGGAGGTGGCTTCGGCGCACCTCACGACCACCGAGAAGGCCGATCACGCCGACGTGCTCAGGGCGGCGCAGGCCCTGCTGGCCTCCGAGTACCACATCGAGCACGCCACGCTGCAGGTCGAGGGCGGCTCGTCAGCGCAGCGGTGCCGGGAGCTTTCCTGGTGATGCGGGGAGATCCCGCAGATCGTCCTTCGTGGACGGGGTTCCTGTTCGTGACGGAACGGTCTCGGTGCGAGGATCGGGAACCGCCACCCAGACACGGCCTCGTTCGAACGGCACCACAAGAGCCTCCCCGTCACCGCAGCATGAACCGCCAAGATCTCATCGGAGTATGTCCGAAGGGGATAGCTCCTTTCAGGTGAATGGGAAAAGCCGCGCTCCGTGACGGAACGCGGCTTTTCGCTCAAGCGGCTGTCAGTTGGTCGTTACAGCCCAGTGCACTGTCCTGCCTTCGGCCCCTTCACCTCGTTCGCGAAGCCGTTGTTGACCGGCGCCGGGTCGTTGCCGGTGCAGGACAACGGGCCGCCGACCGCGGAGAACGCCACGACCGACCTGGTCTTGTTCGACGTCAGCGACACCGGGCCGCCGACCGAGGTGTTCTCGACCGCGACCTCGGTGGCGGAGCCGTGCACCGTCACCGGGCCGCCGACCTTCGTGCCGACGAGCACCACGGAGGCCGCGTCGGCCGCCGAGATCGGGCCCTTGACCTCGCCGCCGAAGACGTACAGCGTCGCTCCGCGGGCCACGGTCACCGGACCGTTGATCGTCGCGCCGTCCACATAGGTCACGCCCTTGACCTGCATCGGACCGTTGACCGCGCCCGTCACCGTGGTGGTGGGGGCCGCCAGCGGCTTCGACAGCAGCTCGAACTCCGCGAGCGCGACGTCACCGGAGAACTCCAGGCGGTAGAAGTTGTAGCGGCCCGGCGAGGCGATCTTGAACGACCGGGTGTACTGCTGCCACTGGAACTTCTCGCCGGAGCGCTTGTCGACCGTCGCCCACGTCTTGCCGTCGTAGGAGCCCTTGAGCTCCCACGCCGAGGGCGCCGTGCCGGTCTTCGCGCTGGTCAGGGTGTAGAACTCCGCCTTCTCCCTGGCGTCGGCCGCCTTGAAGTCGAGGGAGCCGACCACCGCGGAGGTGCCGGAGTTGTCGTCCACCAGCGCCGCGGTGCCGACACCGGAGGCCACGTCGCGCAGCGGCGCCGGGACGGCGTCGCCCTGGGTGATCGAGTCCGGCACGTCGTTGGCGCCCGTGCCCCACTTCGACGGCTTCGGGCCCATGTCGAAGTCGAGCGTGCCGCCGGCGGCGAGCACGTCGTGCGGCAGCGACGTCTTGTTCCACGCCTTGCCGTTGACCTTCACGCCCTGCACGTAGATGTTCTTCGCGCTGTTCTTCGGGGCGTTGACGACGAGCTTCTTGCCGTTCTCCAGCTTCACGGTCGCCTTGGTGAACAGCGGCGAGCCGATCGCGTAGGCGGGCTTGCCCATCTGCAGCGGGTAGAAGCCCAGCGCCGAGAACAGGTACCAGGCCGACATCTCGCCGTTGTCCTCGTCGCCCGCGTAGCCCTGGCCCTCCTGCGAGCCCACGTACAGGCGCGACAGGATCTCGCGCACCTTCTCCTGGGTGCCCGACGGCTTGCCCGCGTAGTTGTACATGTAGGCGATGTGGTGCGACGGCTGGTTGGAGTGGCCGTACTGGCCCATCCGCACGTCCCGCGCCTCGATCATCTCGTGGATCACGCCGCCGTAGCCGCCGGGGAACTTCGCGGTCTCGGGCAGGGTGAAGAACGAGTCGAGCTTCTGCGCCAGCTTCTCCCGCCCGCCGTACAGGTTCGCGAGACCCTGCCCGTCGTGCGGCACCGAGAACGCCATGTTCCAGCCGTTGGTCTCGGTGTAGTCGTAGCGCCAGTCCTGCGGGTTGTACTTCGCCGGGTCCTCGACGCGCCACGACCCGTCGACGTTGCGGCCCTGGAAGAACTCGATCCGCTTGTCGAACGTCAGCACGTAGTTCTGGGCGCGGTTGAGGAAGTACTCGTACTCCTCGGCGTAGCGCTTCTCGCCCGTCTTCTCGTGCAGCGCCTTCGCCATCGACGCGATGCCGAAGTCGTTGACGTAGCCTTCGATCGCCCACGACCAGGCCTCGTCGAGCTGGTCGTTGCCGGTCCAGCCGAGGAACACCGACCGGTCCATGCCCTTGCGGCCGACCTGCTGGTTCGGCGGCACGACGGACGCGTTCTTCACCGCGGCGTCGTAGGCGGCCTTGATGTCGAAGTTCGTCACGCCCTTGAGGTAGGCGTCGGCGAACGCGACGTCGGAGCTCGTGCCCGTCATCAGGTTCGCGTAGCCGGGGGACGACCAGCGCGAGATCCAGCCGCCGTCCTTGTACTGCTGGACGAAGCCCTCGGCCATCTCACCCGCCTGCGACGGGGTGAAGAAGCTGTAGGCGGGCCAGGTCGTGCGGTAGGTGTCCCAGAAGCCGTTGTTGACGTAGACCTTGCCGTCGACGATCTTCGCGCCCGTCTTCGTGGGCGTGTTCTCGCCGACCGCGGGCGCCACCGGGGACGCGTACTGGATCTTGTCGCCGACCTTCTCGAAGCCCGAGTTCGGGTAGAGGTAGAGCCGGTACATGTTGGAGTACAGCGTGATCAGCTGGTCCTCGGACGCGCCCTCGACCGACAGGATGCCGAGCACCTCGTCCCAGGCGGCCTGCGCACGGTCGCGCACCGACTCGAACGTGTCGGAGCCCTTGACCTCCTGCTCCAGGTTCGACTTCGCCTGGTCGACGGAGATCAGCGACGTGGCGATGCGCAGCTCGACGGTCTTGTCGCCGAACGAGAAGTAGCCGCCGGCGTTGTCGCGGCCCGCGCCGGTCAGCCGGCCGCTCGCCGTGACCGCCTTGTCGACCTTGCCGTAGACGAACAGGCGGGTCGCGCCGGTGGACAGGCCGCTCTTGACGTCCGAGTAGCCCGTGACGACGCCGTTCGCCGCGTCCAGGGTGAGGCCCGCGGAGTTGTTGACGTTGTCGAACACGAGGTTCCTCTGGCCCTCGTCGGTGAACGAGAAACGGAAGACCGCCGCGTGGTCCGTCGGCGCGATCTCGGTCTTCATGCCGTTCTCGAAGGTCACGCCGTAGTAGTGCGCCTTCGCGACCTCGTTGTCGTGCCGGAACGGCAGGGCGCGCAGGGCGCGGTCCTGGGTCGGCGCGATGGTCGACGGCATGACCTGGAACGTCTGGCGGTCACCCATCCACGGGCTGGGCTCGTGGGAGGCGGTGAACGCCTGCAGCGTCGGCAGGTTCTGCGCGTTGTTGCGCTGCTGGTACTCGTAGAGCCACGAGATGGACCCCGCGTTGGTCATCGGGGTCCAGAAGTTGAAGCCGTGCGGCACCGCGGTCGCCGGGAAGTTGTTGCCCCGCGAGAACGAGCCGTTCGAGTTCGTGCCGCGCGTGGTCAGCACGTAGTCCGACGGCTTCGCGTACTGCTTGGTGACGACGTCGCCGATGCGGATGTCGTCGTACCAGGCGCCGAACTCCGTCGGGCCCTTCGGACCGTCGTAGGCGACCAGGACGCGCTTGATCGTCTTGCCGGCCGCGACCGCGCCGATCGTGGACGCCACCTTGTTCCACTGGTTCGTGTAGAGGAACTTGCCCGCGCCCTGGCCCTGCGGCGACAGCACGGCACCGTGCTGGTCGACGGCCTTGAGGTCGCTGAGGTACGTGCCGTCGGAGAACGCGAGGTCCACCGCGGAGTACGTGCTCGGGTAGTCCAGGTTGTCGGTCACGAAGTCCGGGAACACCATGTACGACAGCTCGGTCTTGGCGCCGACCTTCACGTCGACGTCGAAGACCTTGTTGTAGCTGTACGCACGGCCCTCGGCGGTGTGCCTGCCCTGGGCGCGGAACGCCTTCACGCCGGTCCAGCCGACGCGCGACTTGGCCGTGTACCCGCCCGTCGGGCCGTTGCCCACGACGCTGCGCATGTTCGGCGGCGGGGGCGTGGTGGACCCGTCGGAGAGCTGGACCTCGGCGAGCTGCACGATGTTCGTGGAGCCGTTGTTCAGCGTCACGTCGAGCTTGTACTGCGTGAACGCCTGCGGCGCCGCGATGTCGTAGGTCTTCGTCTGGAACCGCTCCGGGAACGCCTCGCCGGTGCGGGTGTCGACGACGGTCCAGTCGGTGCCGTTGTTCGAGCCCTGCAGCGTCCAGTTCTTCGGGTCGCGTTCGGGGGAGTCGTTGGCGGACGAGAGCGCGTACGTCTTGATCGTCTGCTGTTCGGCGAAGCGGAACGACGCCCAGCCCGTGGTGGCGAAGACCAGCCACTTGGTGTTGACGCTGCCGTCGACGAGGTTCTCCTTCACCTCGCCGCCGTCGGTGTTCTCGCCGTTCGCCTTGACCTCGAGGACCTTGTCGGAGACGTTGCCCGGGATGCCGGACCCGTCGGACCCGATCACGCCGGACGACTTCGGCTTGCCCGCCGCGTCGGTCTCGACCGCGTTGGCCCACGACGGCTGGGGTTGACCGTCCTCAAAGGACGAGGAAAAGCCCACGCCTTGCTCCTCTGGTGCGGCGGCCGCGTACCCGTTGGTGACGCCGCACACCAGTGTCGCAGTGATCGCGACACTCAACAGAGTTCTGGTTCGTCTCTTCCCCAGTTGCCTCATCGCAACCCTTCCGCCGCCAGACCTGCGCCTTTTGGGTGGGAGCGTTTCTGCACGTGACATCGTTGTCAAGGGACAAGACGGTAATTGTCGCGCAACCTGTCCTTTCAACAGTTGCGCGCTGACCCGGTCGTTCAAGATCTAGAATCGGGCGGGTGACGGACCGCAAGCCCCCAGAGGTGGGTACGCCCGCGGGCATGCGCGTGCTGAACCAACGCGCTGTGCTGGACCGGCTGCGCCGTCTGGGTGCCGCCACCCGCCCGCAGGTCGCCAGGGACACCGGTCTGTCGAAGCCGACGGTCGGGCAGGCGCTGGCCGACCTCGAGCGCCACGGCCTGGTCCGCCCCACCGGCCGCACGACCGCGGGACCCGGCAGGTCGGCGGTGGTCTACGAGCCGAACCCGGCGGCCGGCTACGTGCTGGGCGTCGACATCGGGCGCGAACGGATCCGCGTCGCCGTGGCCGACCTGGGCGGCGCCGTCGTGGCCCGCGTGGACGAGCGCAACCGCTGCCGCTCGGCCGCCACCCTCGTGCGCACGGTGACCGGCCTGGCCGCGCGCACCGTGGCGGACGCCGGCCTCGCGCTGACCGACGTCGTCGTGAAGGTGATCGGCAGCCCCGGCGTGGTCGACCAGCGCTCCCGGGTCGTGCGGCACGCACCGAACCTGCCGGGCTGGGAGTCCGCGGGCGTGCTCGACGGGCTGGAGTCGTCGCTCGGCCCGGTGGTGGTCGTGGAGAACGACGCGAACCTGGCCGCGCTGGGGGAGCACGTGTACGGCGCGGCTCAGGGCGTGCGCGTGTTCGTGTGCGCGACGGTCGGCACGGGTGTCGGCATGGGCATCGTGGTGGACGGCAAGCTGTTCCGCGGCGCGCACGGTGCCGCGGGCGAGGTCGGGTTCCTGCCGGTCGCGATGTCCACTTCGGACGTCCACGGTGGACGGTTTGAGCAGATGACCGCGGCGGAATCCGTTGTGGCGCAAGCGCGGGAGCGCGGTCTCGTGGCGCGGTCCGCCCGCGACGTCTTCCGGCTCGCGCGGGCGGGCGACGCGGCCGCGGCGGAGGTCGTGCGGGTGGAGGCGGAACGGCTCGCGTTCCTCGTCGCCTCGGTCACCGCGGTGATCGACCCCGCGCTCGTCGTGCTGGGCGGCGGGATCGGGTCGAACGCCGACCTGCTGCTCGGCCCGCTGGAGACCGCGCTGCGGGCGATGACGCCGCTGGCGCCTCAGGTCGTGGCGGGGTCGCTCGGTGACGGCGCGGTGCTCTCCGGGGCCATCGCGATGGGCCTGGAAGCGGCCCGCGAGCTGGTCTTCGAAGTCACTCTCTGAGAGTAGTCGAGTAACCCTCACCTGGTAGTTCACTCAATCGTCGTAACTGTTAACGCCGTTTTGTGGCTTAGCGTTACCGCACCTCCTCCTGGAGGGGTTGTGTCCTTCCGTTGCAAGGGGAGTCGGTAGGGGGATGCGGGGGACGTAGCCCCCTACCGGCCGAGCGCACTGGGCAGGTGCCGCGCCCGCACCACCATCAGCCTGCCCAGTGCAGCAACGGGAGCTACCTCGGCGTCGGGCGGTGGACGTTGCCGGCGGCCGACGCGCGGTGCGCCGAGTCCGCGATCCACCTGCCGGGGATGGACGGGTCGACCACACCGTCCTCGAGCCACGTGAAGCCGCCGTCGAGGACCTGCTTCGCGAGCGCCTGGTCGCTGTCGTCGGTGTTGGTCCAGAGCTTGTCGAACAGCTCGTCGACCCGGATGCGAGCCTGCTTCGCGAACGCGTCGGCCAGCACCCTCGAGTTCGGGTTGGCGTCCTGCGCGGCCCGCACGCACGCGGCGCTGATCGCGAAGAGCTCGGCGCCGATGTCGACGATCCGGCTGAGGAACCGCTGCTTGCGCTCCATCTTCCCCTGCCACCGCGACATCGCGTAGAACGTCTGCCGCGCCAGCTTGCGCGCCGACCGCTCGACGAACCGCAGGTGCTTCGCGAGCGGCCCGAACTCCGCGTACGAGGCGGGGCTCTGGCCCTTGCCGACGACCAGCGTCGGGAACCACTTCGCGTAGAACCCGCCCGCCT
Organism: Lentzea sp. NPDC060358; assembly: GCF_042725365.1. Taxonomy (NCBI): domain Bacteria; kingdom Bacillati; phylum Actinomycetota; class Actinomycetes; order Pseudonocardiales; family Pseudonocardiaceae; genus Lentzea; species Lentzea sp. NPDC060358. Next base: position 47,037 of record NZ_JBHXCW010000025.1, read on the forward strand.
TGGCCGCGGCCCTCACCTTGGCCTGCCGGTCGGCGTCGGGGTCGATGATGTCGCCGGCCACGCTGAGGTGGGCGTCGACGGCCTCGCGCGCGATCAGCAGGTGCATGATCTCGGTCGAGCCCTCGAAGATGCGGTTGATCCGCAGGTCCCGCAGCACCTGCTCGGCCGCGATGCCGCGTTCGCCGCGCGCCGCCTGGCTCTCCGCCGTCTCGTACCCGCGCCCGCCGCGGATCTGCACCAGCTCGTCGGCCACCAGCCAGGCCTTCTCGCTCGCGTAGAGCTTGGCCAGCGCGGCCTCGATGCGGATGTCGTGGCTGCCCGCGTCCGCCAGTTCGGAACTGAGGTCCAGCACGGCTTCCAGCGCGTAGGCGGTCGCGGCGATGTAGGCGATCTTGCCCGCGATGGCCTCGTGCCTGCCGACCGGCAGTCCCCACTGCACCCGTTCGGTGCTCCACTCGCGGGCGATCTTGAGGCACCACTTGGCGCTGCCCGCGCACAGGGCGGGCAGGCTCAGCCGGCCGGTGTTCAGGGTGGCCAGCGCGATCTTGAGGCCGGCGCCCTCCCTGCCGATGACGTTCTTCCCGGGGACCCTCACGTCGTGGAACCGCGTGACGCCGTTCTCCAGGCCGCGCAGGCCCATGAACGCGTTGCGGTTCTCGACGGTGATGCCCTCGGCGTCCGCCTCCACGACGAACGCCGTGATCCCCTTGTCCGGCACCTGCGCCATGACGACGAGCAGGTCGGCCACGACCCCGTTGGTGGTCCACAGCTTCACGCCGTTGAGGACGTAGTCGTCGCCGTCCCTGGTGGCGGTCGTGCCGAGCCGCGCCGGGTCGCTGCCCACGTCCGGTTCGGTGAGCAGGAACGCGGTGATCTCGCCCCGGGCGCACCTCGGCAGGAACTCCCGCTTCTGCTCCTCGTCGCCGAACATGGTGACGGGCTGGGGGACGCCGATGGACTGGTGAGCGCTCAGCATGGCGCCGATCGCCGGGCTGGCCGACCCGACCAGCATGAGGGCCTTGTTGTAGTAGACCTGGGTGAGGCCGATGCCGCCGTACTCGGGCTTGATCTTCATGCCGAACGCGCCGAGGTCCTTGAGGCCCTTCAGGACGTCGTCGGGGATCCGGGCGTCCTTCTCGATCTTCGCGTTGTCGACGTGGGTCTCGGTGAACTTGCGGAGTCTGGCCAGGAAGGCCTCGCCTCTCTCGTGGTCCTCTCTCGTGCCGGTGGGGTGGGGGTGGATGAGGTCGAGGCGGAAGTGACCGAGGAAGAGCTCCTTGCCGAAGCTCGGTCGCTGCCAGCGGGTTTCCCGTGCTTGTTCGGCGACCTGCCGGGCCGCGCGCTCGTCGACGGACATGGTTACCTCCGAGTAGGGGTGTGACCCACGTTACTCAGGGGTAGGCGGATGTCCACGGTTTGCGGAGCGTGGGGGCCGTTGGATGCGTCGGCTCGTCTTCCACCGGAAAATCGAAGGGCCGCCCCCTGCCGGGAGCGGCCCTTCGTGCCGGACGGACACCGTGGCTACGGCAGCGGGGCGGCTCCGCGCTTCGCCAGGTAGTCCTTCATCAGTTCGGTCTCCGAGGCCTGCGACTTCAGCATGTTCTCGGCCAGGGTTCGCACGAACGGCTGGCTCGCCCTCGTCGAGGCGTACTCCGCCATCGGTGCGCCGCCCACGTGGTGGCGGAGCATCAGCTGCAGGAAGTACACGTCGAAGTCGCGGCCCGCGGGCATCGTGCGGAGCTTCGTCAACTCGTCGGTCACGGCCATGCCCGGCATGAGGGGCTTGCCCGCCTCCGGGGTCGTGGCGCCGTGGCCGTGGACGCCGGAGTCGTTCATCCACGACATGTAGACGCCCGAGATGTTCTGCTCGTGCTCGTTCCACATCATCAGCCAGCCCTTCATGCGGCCGACCTGTTCCAGCTGGGTGCTGGCGATGTCGAACGCGAGCTGGCGGATCTCGGTGTCGGTGGAGCGGTCGCGGGCGATGTTCGCCATCTGGATGCCCTGCAGGTGGTGCTGGGACATGTCCTGGCAGAAGCCCACGTCCACGGAACCGGAGGCCGGGGCCGCGGAGGACGAGGCCGAGCCGGGGAGCTTCACGAGCAGGCCCACCGCCGCGCCGAGGAGCAGGACGGCCAGCACCGCGGCGCCGATCACGAGGACCCGGGCGACCCCGGAGGGGCGCCCGGTCTCGTCGGCGGGAGACGTCATCAGCTCGACGGGGGCGTGGAGGCCGAGCCCGACGCGGGCGGCGTGCTCATGTTCGGCTGCTGGCCCTGCTGGCCCTGCTGGCCCTCGGTCTGCGAGTCGTCCTTGCCACCGTCCATCGGCACGGCGTCGGCGCCCGGCTTCTCGGCCACGAACGGGGCCGGGTTCGACAGGAACGCCGTGTTCTCGCAGGACGCGCCGACCTCGGGGTAGGTGTTCGGGTTGCGCAGCAGCGAGGAGATGAACTGGTCGATGCGCTCGTCGTCGGCGTTGTCGACCTTCAGCTGGTGGCCCCAGGACTGCAGGGAGATCGGCTTGTCGAGGCCGGGGTACGGCGACAGCATCATGTACGGGATGCCCTCGACCTTGACCTTCAGCTTGTTCAGCGCGTCGTCCTTGACCTGGTCCGGGTTGTACGCGATCCAGACGGCGCCGTGCTCCAGGCCGTGGACCATGTTCTCGGTGCGGACGGCCTTGTCGTAGACGACGCCGGTGCAGTCGGCCCACTGGGCGTCGTGCGGGCCGCCGAACGACGGGGTCTGGTCGTACGCGACGCGCTGCGTCGGCTCGACGTGGCGGGAGCCCTTGTACTCCTTGGTCACGATGCCCGCGAGCTGCGTCGACGGGTCCTTGTTCGTGTCGGAGGGCTTCCACTTGGCCAGGGCGGCCTCTTTGACGTTGTTCGCGTGGATCTGCGAGTACGCATACCCGAAAACGCCGCCCGCGAGGCCCAGCACGGCGATCACCGCGATGATCGTGCCCCACGGCTTCGGCTTGCTCGCCACCACCGAGGAACGGGCCGCGGCCACGCTGTTGCGCGTGGCCTTCGTCTTCTTGCCGCTGGTCATGTCCGCCTCAGATGTCGTCCTGGTCAACCGGCGCCAGTGTAGGGACTCCGTGTCTGGTCGCTGTCAGCGCAGGGCGATACCACGTGCGCGTTAACACTTGCCGTCTCACCCTCCGAGACCCGGTAACCCGGTCGAGACCTGCGACAACGCTTCTCTAGACTCATGCGGCGTGACCCCCGAAGCGCTTGCCGATCTGGTCCGGACCACGGTTGCCCGGCTGCTGGCCGACCGAAGCCTGGACACCTCTGCTCTCCCCGGGCAGGTGACGGTCGAGCGCCCCAGGAACCCCGGGCACGGCGACTACGCCACCAACGTCGCGCTGCAGCTCGCCAAGAAGGTCGGCGTCCAGCCCCGCGAGCTCGCCACGTGGCTCGCCGAGGCCCTGCTCGCCCAGGACGCCATCGCGAAGGCCGACGTCGCCGGTCCGGGCTTCCTGAACCTCACGATCGCCACCGAGGCCCAGGGCGCGATCGTCCGCGCGGCCCTGCAGGCCGGCTACGGCACCGGCTCCGAGCTCGCCGGTCAGCGGATCAACCTGGAGTTCGTCTCCGCCAACCCGACCGGCCCGATCCACCTCGGCGGTGCGCGCTGGGCCGCCGTGGGCGACGCGCTCGGCAAGGTCCTGCAGGCCCGCGGCGCCGAGGTCACCCGCGAGTACTACTTCAACGACGCGGGCGCGCAGATCGACCGGTTCGTCCGGTCGCTGATCGCCGCCGCGAAGGGCGAGCCCGCCCCCGAGGACGGCTACGCGGGCACGTACGTGAGCGACATCGCCGCCGAGGTGCTGCGCCGCGAACCGGGAGCGCTCGGCGACCCCGAGACCGTGCGCCGCGTCGGCGTCGGGCTGATGTTCGACGAGATCAAGCGGGCCCTGCACGAGTTCGGCACCGACTTCGACGTCTTCTTCCACGAGGACTCGCTGCACCGCAGCGGCCGCGTGGACGAGGCCGTCGCGAAGCTCAAGGCCACCGGCTCGCTGTACTCCGAAGACGGCGCCTGGTGGCTGCGGTCCACCGCCTTCGGCGACGACAAGGACCGCGTCGTCATCAAGAGCGACGGCGACCCGGCCTACATCGCGGGCGACATCGCCTACCTCGTCGACAAGCGCAGCCGCGGGTTCGACCTGTGCATCTACATGCTCGGAGCGGACCACCACGGCTACGTCGCGCGCCTGAAGGCCGCGGCGGCCGCGCTGGGCGACGACCCGGCCGTCGTCGAGGTGCTGATCGGCCAGCTCGTGAACCTGGTCAGCGAGGGCCAGCCCGTCCGGATGAGCAAGCGCGCCGGCACCGTCATCACGATGGAGGACCTGGTCGACGCCGTCGGCGTGGACGCGGCGCGCTACGCCATGACCCGGTCGAGCGTCGACTCGTCGCTCGACATCGACCTCGACCTGCTGCGCAAGCACAGCAACGACAACCCGGTCTACTACGTCCAGTACGCGCACGCCCGCATCTCCGGTGTGCTGCGCAACGCCGCGGACCTCGGTGTCACGCAGGGGGACGACCTCTCCCTGCTGGTCCACGAACGCGAGGGCGACCTGATCCGCACCATCGGCGAGTTCCCCAGGGTGGTGGCGACCGCGGCGGAGCTGCGCGAACCCCACCGGGTGGCGAGGTACCTCGAAGAACTCGCGAGTTCCTTCCACCGCTTCTACGACCGCGAGCGCGGCTGCCGCGTGCTTCCCCAGGGCGACGAGGAAACCACCCCGTTGCACCGGGCGAGGCTGACGCTCTGCGCCGCGACCAGGCATGTTTTCGGAGCGGGCCTCGGCCTGCTCGGCGTCACCGCACCGGAGCGAATGTAATGCGAGCACATCCCGCGGGACCTCGGCACGCCGACGTCCTGGCACCCGGCAACACCGCCGGTGACCGCCCCTCGACCTCGGAGCAGCTCGACTTCCTGCACCCGAACGTGTGGCCCCGCAACGCCAAGCGCACCGAGTCCGGTGTCGTGGAACTGGCCGGCGTGGACGTCCGCGGCCTCGCCGAGCAGTACGGCACGCCGCTCTTCGTCATGGACGAGCAGGACTTCCGCGCGCGCTGCCGCGAGCACGCCGAGGCGTTCGGCGACCCGACGCTCGTGCACTACGCGTCCAAGGCGTTCCTCAGCGTGCAGGTCGCGAAGTGGGTGGCCGAGGAAGGCCTCTCGATCGACGTCTGCAGCGGCGGAGAGCTGGCGATCGCGCTGCGGGCCGAGTTCCCGGCCGAGCGGATCGCGTTGCACGGCAACAACAAGAGCGTTCCCGAGCTGATCGCCGCCGTGGAGGCGGGCGTCGGCGGGGTCGTCGTCGACTCGTTCCACGAGATCGCGCGCCTCGACGAGATCGCGCGCGACCGCGGTGTGGTGCAGAAGGTCCTGATCCGCGTGACGGTCGGCGTCGAGGCCCACACGCACGAGTTCATCGCCACCGCGCACGAGGACCAGAAGTTCGGCTTCTCGCTGTCCTCCGGCGACGCGGCCGAGGCGGTGCGCCGCGTGCTCAAGGCCGGTGGCCTGGAGCTCGTCGGCCTGCACAGCCACATCGGCTCGCAGATCTTCGACGCGTCCGGCTTCGAGGTCGCGGCCCGCCGCGTCATCGGGCTGCTCGCCGACATCCGCTCCGAGCACGGCGAGATCCCGTCCCTGGGCGTCGTCGACCTCGGCGGCGGCCTCGGCATCGCCTACACGCCGGACGACGACCCGCCCCCGCCCGCGGAGCTCGCGCGCCAGCTGCACAACATCGTGCAGAAGGAGTGCGAGCACAACGGCCTGGAGATGCCCCGCATCGCGGTCGAGCCCGGCCGCGCGATCGTCGGCCCCGGCACGGTCACCGTGTACGAGGTCGGCACGATCAAGGACATCGAGCTGGACGGCGGCGCGCGGCGCCGGTACGTCAGCGTCGACGGCGGCATGAGCGACAACATCCGCACGGCGCTCTACGACGCGGTCTACGACTGCAAGCTGGTCTCACGCGCGTCCGAGCCCGAATCGAGGGCCGTGCTGTGTCGTGTGGTCGGCAAGCACTGCGAGTCCGGTGACATCGTGGTGCGCGACTGCTGGCTGCCCGACGACCTCGCGCCGGGCGACCTGGTTGCGATCGCCGCCACAGGGGCCTACTGCTACTCGATGGCGAGCGGGTACAACCGACTCCCGAGGCCCGCGCTCGCCGCGGTGACCGAGGGGCAGGCGCGGCTCGTGCTGCGCCGCGAGACCGAGGACGACCTGTTCCGTCTGGAGGTATGAAAGCCGTGAAACCGATTCGGGTCGCCTTGCTGGGTTGCGGCACGGTGGGCACCGAGGTGGTCCGGCTGCTGACGGACCAGGCCGAGGACCTCACCCAGCGCATCGGCGCGCCGGTGGAGCTCGCCGGGATCGCCGTGCGCAGGCCGAACAAGCACCGCGAGGTGCCGGCGCACCTGCTCACCACGGACGCCGAGGCGCTCGTGAAGTCCGACGACGTGGACGTGGTCGTCGAGGTCATCGGCGGCATCGACCCGACGCGCGGTCTCCTGCTCGAGGCGCTGCGGGGCGGCAAGTCCGTCGTGACGGCCAACAAGGCGCTGCTCGCCGAGCACGGCTCCGACCTGTTCGAGGCGGCCGACGCCTCGGGCGCGGACCTGTACTTCGAGGCCGCCGTCGCCGGAGCGATCCCGTTGCTGCGCCCGTTGCGGGAATCCCTTGCGGGAGACCGGATCACGCGCGTCATGGGCATCGTCAACGGCACGACGAACTTCATCCTGTCCGCGATGGACGCCACGGGCGCCGGTTACGCCGAGACGCTCGAGGAGGCCTCGCGCCTCGGGTACGCCGAGGCCGACCCGACCGCCGACGTCGACGGGTTCGACGCGGCGTCCAAGGCGGCGATCCTCGCCTCGCTCGCGTTCCACACGCGCGTGACGGCGTCGGACGTCTACCGCGAGGGCATCCGCGCCGTGTCGGCCGCCGACATCGCGGCGGCGAAGGGGCTGGGCCGCACGGTGAAGCTGCTCGCGATCTGCGAGCGCGTCGTCAGCCCGTCCGGCCAGGAGTCAGTCGCCGTTCGAGTCCACCCGGCCATGATCCCCCGGACGCATCCGCTGGCGAGCGTCAACGGTGCGTTCAACGCGGTGTTCGTCGAGGCAGACGCGGCGGGGGAGATGATGTTCTACGGGCAGGGCGCCGGTGGCGCCCCCACGGCGAGCGCGGTGCTCGGCGACCTGGTCGCCGTGGCGCGCAACCAGGTCGCGAGCGGACGCGGTCCGCGCGAGTCGGCCTACGCCGCGCTTCCCGCGCAGCCCATGGGGAACACCCCCACGCGCTACCACATCAGCCTCGACGTGGCGGACAAGGCGGGCGTCCTCTCGCAGGTCGCCGCCGTGTTCGCCGAGCACGACGTGAGCATCGCCGCCGTGCGCCAGGAGGGCCGGGTCGAGGACGCCAGCCTGGTGATCGTCACGCACGCGGCGACCGACGCCGCGTTGCGGTCCACTGTGGACAAGATCGGCGGTCTTCCCGTGGTGCGGGACGTCGTCAGCGTGATGCGGGTGGAGGGCGAAGAGTGAGTTCTTCGAGAGCAGGCTGGCCCGGGCTCATCAACGCCTACCGGGACCGCATCGAGATCCCCGAGGGCGCCGAGGTCGTGACGCTGCACGAGGGCGGCACGCCGCTGGTGCACGCGAAGCGGCTGTCCGCGGCCACGGGCTGCGACGTGTGGGTCAAGGTCGAGGGCGCCAACCCGACCGGGTCGTTCAAGGACCGCGGCATGACCGTGGCCATGACGTACGCGCTCGCGTCCGGCCTGAAGGCGGTCATCTGCGCCTCCACCGGCAACACGTCGGCGTCCGCGGCGGCCTACGCGGCCAAGGCGGGCCTCACGGCGGCCGTGCTGGTGCCCAGCGGCAAGATCGCGATGGGCAAGCTCGCCCAGGCCGTGATGCACGGCGCGAAGATCCTGCAGATCGACGGCAACTTCGACGACTGCCTCGAGCTCGCGTCGAAGACCGCCGCCGAGTACCCGGTCACGCTGGTGAACTCGGTCAACCCGGTGCGGCTCGTCGGTCAGCAGACCGCGGCCTGGGAGGTCTGCGACGTGCTCGGCCAGGCGCCGGACGTGCACTGCCTGCCGGTCGGCAACGCGGGCAACATCACCGCGTACTGGAAGGGCTACACGTCCTACGACCAGGGCCTGCCCCGCATGTTCGGGTTCCAGGCCGCCGGGGCCGCGCCGCTGGTCAGCGGTGCGCCGGTGCCGAACCCGGAGACCATCGCGACCGCGATCCGGATCGGGTCGCCCGCGTCGTGGACCGGGGCGGTGAACGCGCGCGACGAGTCCGGCGGCCTGATCGACGCCGTCACCGACGACCAGATCCTGGCCGCCTACCGGCTGCTCGCGTCGTCCGAGGGCATCTTCGTGGAGCCCGCGTCGGCCGCGTCCATCGCCGGTCTGCTGATGGCCGCCGAGGACGGCAGGCTGCCCCGCGGGTCCACGGTCGTGTGCACCGTCACGGGCCACGGTCTGAAGGACCCCGACACCGCCCTGCTCGGCACCACCGAGGTCGAGCCGGTCCCGGTCGACCCCGGAGCCGTCGCGCACGCGCTGGAGCTCGCGTGAGGTTCCTCGTCTCCGTCCCCGCGTCGACCGCGAACCTCGGTTCGGGGTTCGACGCGCTGGGCATGGCCCTCGGGATGTACGACGACGTCGAAGTGGCCTCAGCCGAGGACGGCCACCTCTCGGTCGCGGTCGACGGCGCCGGATCGGCCGGCGTCCCGCTCGACGAGACCCATCTCGTCGTGCGGGCCGTCCGCGCCACCGGCTACACCGGCGGTCTCGTGCTGAGGTGCCGCAACACCATTCCGCACGCGCGCGGGCTGGGCTCGTCGGCCGCCGCGGTCGTGGCGGGTGTCGCAGCGGGATTCACCCTGACGGGTCGCGAGTTGGACACGGACGCGTTGCAAATCGCCGCCGAGTTCGAGGGCCACGCGGACAACGCCGCTGCTTCTCTCTTCGGCGGCGTAGTCGTTGCGTGGTCCGAAGGAGAGCGCTACCGCTCCGTCCGGGTGGACCCCGACGCACGCGTGCGCCCGGTCGTGCTGATCCCGGAGCAGGAGTCGTCCACCAAGACCACCCGCGGCCTCCTCCCGGCCGAGGTGCCGCACGCCGACGCCGCGCACGCCGCCGGGCGCGCCGCCCTGGCCGTGCACGCGCTGACGTCCGATCCGTCCCTTCTCCTTGCCGCTACTGAGGATCGCCTCCACCAGGACTACCGCGCGCCCGCGTGGCCCGAGACCGTCCGGGTGATCAACGATCTTCGCAAGCTCGGAGTTCCCGCCTGCGTGTCCGGAGCGGGACCCACCGTGATCGCGTTCGGCGATCTCCCTCCCGAGGTCGACCTGCACGGCTTCCACGTGCGGAGACTCGACGTCGACAGGGCCGGCGTGCGCGTTCGTCCATTGGACTGACACGCCCGACCCCGGTTGTTGCATGGTGGAAGAGGGGCGTCTACCCTCGGGGGCGATCAGTCACCGCGCGCACGGGCGCCGGTGTCGCGCCCGGACACTCGTTCCGGGTCGCAATCCTTTTGTGTTCCGGCCCTGTGCCGTGCGGGCGGGGCGGATACAAAAGAGGCACCCGATCGCCGTGTGACCTGAGAAAAGTCCCGTGCTTGCCGGAAGCGGTGTGTGCTTCCGTCTGCATCGGACTGACCGCCGTTCCCCAGTTGACGCGGGAAGGCGGGTCCGCTGGGCCGCGTAGGAGGCGGGGCCTGGTCAGGAAGGACATGTGTGAGCAACACCGATTTGCTGAGCAGCGACGTCGCAGCTGCGTCTGGTTCTGGAGCCGAGGAGAACGCTCTGTCCACCCCTTCGAACGGCACGACGCCGCGCCGGCGCGCGGGTCTGTCCGGCATGGTCCTCGCTGAGCTCCGTGAGCTCGCCGGCACGCTGGGCATCACCGGAACCGCAGGTCTGCGCAAGGGCGACCTGATCGCGGCCATCAAGGAGAAGCAGGGCTCGGGTGCCCCCGCCAAGGCGGAGAAGCCCGCGAAGGCCGAGAAGGCCACCGCGAAGGCCCAGGCCCCCGCGGAGAAGCCCGCGGCTGCTCCCGTGGCCGAGAAGCCCGCCGAGAAGCCTGTTCAGCAGCAGCTCGACGTGGCGGAGAAGCCCGCCGCCGCCGCTG